>JAFGNB010000171.1 GCA_016927235.1 Chitinispirillaceae bacterium | reverse complement strand
GACGACAACGGCACGCCGGTCACCCGATACGGGGTCGATGCTAAAGGCAACTCCGGAAACATCGGCATCGATCATCTCCTGAACGATCACCGCCACCCGGGTGTCTTCAATCGACAGCAGGTTCTCACGCCTGTAGGATACGGCACGGTCGCTGAACCCTGATGCCCAGACGTTCAGTACTGCGGAGCCGATATCGTGCGCGGGTACGAAAAGGTACGATTCGAGCTGTCCAGCAAAGGAAAGCTCCGCGCTGTCTTCGCCGATCGATGATGAACGTACGGCCAGAAGATGGTTGCCCCAGTTCAGCCTTGATACGGTTTCCACAATTGAGTTTTTGAGAATGTCGTCGATCACAAGCGACCGCACGTGGGCGCGAATGTCCTCGGGATCGGAGTTCAGACATTTCGTGTCGACATGTCGCATAAAAACGGCGGCCGGGATTACGGCCCAGCGCGGGACAGGGAATCCCCATCGCTCCAGCCTCGCCAAATTCGCGGCCTTTGCCCCGATGGAGCGCTCGTCGATCTCGGCCAGTGTATCTGATGCAAGTAAGCTCATGTCACACCGCTCTACAGTTGCGGGAGATGGGGAGCAAGGCCGATCACAAGGTACGCGCCGAGCGTCCATATCCCCGCCGCCGCATCTATTGCCTCTGAGAGGCGGTTGCTCCTGGTTCGTAGGAAGACCAGTGCCGGGGCCGCGGAGATTACGTAGAGAACGGCAAGAACGATCAGGGCTGGCAGGCCGGCTCCCACACTCATCACCGACACGACGGTGCATGCGGTGCAGGCAGTGAGAGCCACCAGCCAGAGCACCGTGGCGCGGCGGGGGCCGTAAAGCACCGAATAGGTCTCCACGCCCGTTTCCTCCATCTCCGGTGCCCGAACCTTTCGGCCTATCTCGATAACCATGCCGCCGGTGTACGCAACCGCCATGAGAAGCGCGATAGCGCGCGGCGGCAGGTTGCGCTCGTCAATCCAGTCTACTCCGGTCGCGTAGAGCATCACGAGCGGCATCACGACCATGTGCGAGAGCGTATAGGTCATGGGATGGCGTTTGAGCCACGATGGAACGAAGAACTCACTTGTCATAAAGGCAATGTACGCGAGCACAAGAGCGAGGGGCGCGAGGATCAAAGGCTTGTGGAGTGCGTTTAGAAATGCCGCGACGGCCACAGCTCCCATTCCGAGCAGGGCGAGTTCCTTTAGGGAGATCAATCCCCGGGGAACGGGTCGGTACGGACGGTAGCGCGAGTCCTCTGCGAAATCCTTGAACTCGTCGCACACGCGAAGCAGGAAGAAGACCATCAGGAGCGATACGGCACAAACCGCGTACTGCTCAATCGATGGCAGTCCGCATTCACCTCTGACCGCTCTGGAATAGGACAACGCGGCGGAAGCGAAAACCGCGACGAGAATACCGTGCTTGAACACAGGGAACCGCTCGGACTGGTAGTGCCAGAAACGCACTATCAGTGGCGCGTCATCGGGTACTGTGTCTCGAGTCATGAAACCTTGTCCTTCCCTCGTGCGAGCACCTGGTGGGCCTTGGAGAAATCGCCCGCGCACAGAGCTCCCATGATAGAGAGCTCTCCGGCCAGGCAGAGACCAGCCGCGACCTCGGCGAACGCACGTGCATTGTCGGGTCCGGCAAGGCCGAGAATCCGCAGGCACGCTCGCTGGACAGGGAGTCCCGTTCCGCCACCCACTGTCCCGACCATGAGGTTGGGAAGATTAACAGATGTATAGAGACCGCCCGTGTCGGTGGTTTCGAGCCTCGTTAGTCCGATAGCCGATTCTGCAACGCACGCGGCGTCCTGTCCGCACGCAAGATAGAGGCCAGTCAGACCGTTGGCATAGTGACCCTGCATGCCAAGCGTGCCGCTCAGAGAACCGCCGATTGCGGAGACCTGCCAGTATTTCACCATCGCGTCGGGAGTGGTACGAAGGTACTGTTTCACCAGATCGGCCGGTAGGGCAATCTCCGCCGCTACTTTTTTGCCGCGAACCGAAACGAACGACTGGAATGAGGCCTTTTTATCACCTGACAGGTTTGCCTCAACGAAATAGTGCTGCGGTTTCACCGGGCTCTTTTTCCGTATGTAGCTACAGATTGCTTCGGTTGCAATTGTGACCATGTTCTGCCCCGATGCGTCAGCGGTGGTGAACTCGAAGTAGATATAAACGTGGTTGCCTTCGATCGTGATCTTCATGTTAACCAGCGCACCGTGCCGCGTAGTGGTGCCGGCAACCTGGCGGAATGCATCGAATTGCTCGTTTGCCCATGTGACAAAAAGCCCTGCTTCCACGAGGTTATTGAATACAAAACCGGGAGCACGTCCGACCCCTTCGTTGAGAAGCATGGTCGTGCAGCCGCCCGCGGCGGTCACGAGCCGCGCGCCGCGATTGTAAGATGCCACGAGAGCGGCCTCGGTGGTCGCCAGGGGAACATAATAGTCTCCCTGTGCGAAGAGGCCATTGACCCGGAGAGGACCGGCGATCCCTAAGGGGACGCGCAGCGTGCCGATATAGTTTTCGATGTTCTTGACATAGTCGTCGTGATGCTCAACGCTGTGGGGATCGGCGATTAACGAGCGGTCTTCCTCCGACAGGGCGAGAAGATCAAGCCGCCGGGCCATATGCTCCTGCGACACGCCGCGAGGTATCCGGCTCAAAGGCGGATTATTCTTGGGAGTAAGCCGCGCGATCAGCTCTTCACGCGATGCTCTGCTGTAAATATCCGCGAGATAGTTCTTCACGCGATCGTAAGGACTTGCCATGCCGATCTCCGGGGGTGGTTCGTTCTGTTAATGCATACAGAAGGTACCTATCATGCAATCCGCCGTTTCTGGATCGAAATCCAGAAGTTTATGCCGATAAAAGTAGCGTCGTGAAGTTGCCTTGCCGCAACACGCTGGCGCTTGTTTGCAGAAACGCACCACAAGGAAAGACCCTGCCTCGCGTTGCCCGTAGAGTCCCTGGCGTGACTGCGGCTGTGATAATTGTATCTTTTAGGCCGGAAACGTACAACGTTAAAAGCGCATGCGGACAGGGAAGCACCGGCTGCTGTCTCTCCCGCATGAGCATGCATCCCAACTGGGGTGGCCTCTTGCCACTCACGTAAGTATTATAAGTATCTCCTTTTTTTAGGCTGTAAGGGGCAAAAATTAAGGAGGTATTGAAGGCTTTTCCCTATTGACTATCGCCGTATCAGGGGGTGGGGGAAGGAGTCGCATCCCGCTCGGCGGCCAGCAGCATTCTATTGACATCTCCGGCCCCACACCGATACCATATAGAGAAAAACAGCTTTTCAACCCGGAGACGCTATGGGACTGATCGAGGGTATCCGACGGCAACTCAGGTCGATAATCGAATGGGAAAATATCGGCAATGACGTACTGTTCGAATTATGGAGTGAAAACGGCGACGAAATAAAAAACGCCTCCAAACTCATTGTCGCTCCGGGGCAGGGCTGCATCTTCGTTTATGAGGGTCGGATACGGGCGACTATTATCCGTGAAGGGATGATCGATCTTACAACGGAAAACATTCCCTTCTGGACCACGATCTCCCGGATAATGCAATCCTTTGAGAGTGAACATAAGGTCGGCATCTATTTTTTCAAACGGACCGAGATACTCAACCAGAAATGGGGCACTACCTCTCCCATCAAATACGACGATTCACGGTACAAAATTCCGGTGAGCCTCAAAGCATATGGAAATTACAGTTTCAGAATCGTCGATCCAAAGAAATTTTATGTCAATGTGGTCGGCGGAAGGCGGCGGTTCTGCATCAGCGAGCTTCGTGAAACACTGATCAACCGCATAAAGCAGCCGCTGGCCGATTATCTGGCGGAAGCGGGTTACTCCTATGCACAGATCGACGCACAGCGTGAGGAAATCGCCGCCGCAATGGGTGATAAACTCGCATCGATCTTCTCTACGCTGGGCTTTTCCCTGACTGATTTCCGTATCGAAGGCACCTCGTTCGACGATGATACGCTGCGTCGCATCAATCGCATTGCCGATCTCACTGCCGAAGCGCAGGCTGCGGAAGCTGCAGGTCTCAATTACAGCCGTGTGCAGCAGCTCGAGGCGATGCGTGATGCAGCCAGGAATGAAGGCGGCGCCGCCGGAATGGGAATGGGCCTGGGCGCCGGCGTCTCTCTCGGGAACATGATGGCGAATTCCGTGGCGACGGGCGCATCACCGCCTTCCCGGGGTGCAGCCGGCGACGCGCCCGTCGCCGAACGCCTGGCAAAACTGAAAAGCCTGGCCGAGGGCGGGCTGATAACCCCGGAAGAGTATGAAAGTAAAAAGCGTGAAATTCTCAAGGAATTGTAACCGTCGACCTCCTCGTACGTACGGACGACCGTATGCCCTTCTGTAAATCATGCTCCGCGCCGCTTCCGCCGTATGCCGCGCAATGCGAGTATTGCGGCGTCAATAACGACGTCAACCTGCGGGGAATCCACGACTATACCGTTACCCGGCCGGTCACCGAACGCCCGTGCCCCCTTTGTAAAATCCCGCTGGAAACGATCGACATACAATCGGACGGGCACTTTTACATCGAGCGATGTCCCTCCTGCATGGGGCTTTTTTTCGACCCCGGAGAACTCAATGCGCTGCTCGACAAATCGGTGTATCATGTTTACCGGATCGACCAGAAGAAACTGTGGCACATGACATTGACGGAAAACCGATCTCCCGCACGTTCCAGAGCCTATATCACATGCCCGGTGTGCGGAGGACTGATGAACCGAGTCAATTTCGGCGCGCGCAGCGGCGTCGTCGTCGACCAGTGCAAAGACGGCATCTGGCTCGATAACGGTGCATTGCGCAGACTGCTCGAATGGCGCAAAGCGGGAGGACAGTTGCTGCACGAAAAAATCATGAGCGAACGGAAAAGGAGAGAAGCGAAGGAACGTGAACGAAAACAATCCGGCCGTTTTTCCGGAAATACGGCCGGATGTTTTCCCTATTCGTCTTCAATTAATTATAATAACGGCGAAATCACCCTCACCCCCCTGGCAACCGCCGCCGCAAAGGCGATCTGGCGGTTGTTCGCCTGATTACTTACTGGCACATGCGACATCTGGTGTCAACCCTTTTAGGGTTTTTACGCAATGAAACCGCTGGCTCCGCCAGTGGAGTAAGGCGGCAAATTAGAACGTAAGACGTTCTTCTTGTTCAGTCGCGGGCTCCGCCCGCCCCTAAACAGGCCACCGCCTCAGGCGGTGGTAATTTGACTGACCTTCCTGTCAGTTGTCGCCGCGTCTTGAACAACGGGAACCGTTCACGCCGTAGTATCGACGCGCCCGTCGCCCGAAGATATTTTTAGAGCAGATACCGTGAGAAGCTGGTATCGGCTTTCTCTTTCGTACCTGTAACAACGGATCTCGAGCAACGGAGGAACCGTTATATGGAACGACTGCAGCAGCTCTCCCGGGCGCTCAAACGGCGCGGCTTCGAAAGTGAAATTTATTCTTCTTCCCGGGTCGCGTCAATGCGTCTTCTCGAGATGGTACAGGGCCGCACTGTCGGGTACGGAGGTTCGTTTACGCTCGAAAGCCTCGGGGTGCTCGGCGAGATCGGGGCCTGTGCGAAGGAACTCTACACCCATCTGCCGGGAAGAGGGGGCGAAGAGGAGCGTGCCGCTTTACATGCCGATATTTTTCTTACCTCGGCAAATGCCGTCTCAATGGACGGCCAGATCGTCAATATCGACGGAACGGGAAACCGGGTGGCGGCCACCTGTTTCGGGCCGGGCCGGGTCGTCTACCTCATCGGCCGGAACAAGATCGTCCCCACGCTTGAAGAGGCGCTGCTGCGGGCGAAGGAGGCGGCGGTCAAGGTCGCGAAGCGGTATCGCCGCAAAACGCCCTGTGTGACAAGCGGCAAATGCGAAGACTGCCTTTCGCCGGAATGCGTCTGCGCGATAACGACCATTCATCGGAGAAAGCCGTTCGGCATCGAGGTTTCGGTGTTGCTGATCGATGAAGAGCTGGGGTTTTAAGACGCTTTTTCCCGCCGATCAATCCCGCTTCTTCCGCGCCGCAGAATGCGCCCGTGCAGAAATTGCCGGAAAAAAAGTGGTAGGCTTGATAAAAGGGATTTGATGCTTCCCTTCTCTTTTCGCCTCCCCCTCTCCCTCACGCCTCATACAACGATTTCGTCTCCATCATGGCCGGGTCGGGAATATCCGTTTCGCCGAGCAGCTCGCCGAGCAGTTTCGCCGATTCGATCATTTTCGTCAGTTGCTGAGCGAATCTGGCTG
Organism: Chitinispirillaceae bacterium; assembly: GCA_016927235.1. Classification (GTDB taxonomy): domain Bacteria; phylum Fibrobacterota; class Chitinivibrionia; order Chitinivibrionales; family Chitinispirillaceae; genus JAFGNB01. The sequence goes on along the minus strand of JAFGNB010000171.1, from coordinate 2,347 downwards.
CCGGTGCGCCGTCGACAAGATCATGATTCATGGTGATTGTTACATGAAGGATGTCGCGGTTTTCTATTTTGCCGTTGATCATTTTCAACGCTTTCCGTATCCCGCCGAGGACGATGTTCGTGGTATAGACGGGAGCGCTGATTCCCCAGGTAAGCGAGGCGCCGAACATGCCCACCGACGTGACGCCGACCGAGCCCATTGTTGTAATGAAAAGAACCGGCATCCGTTTGACGAGGCCGTAAAAGAGAAGCCGGAAGGGACGCGGGAGGAGGAGGAAGAGCCTGATATAGGTGTTCAGTTCGGTCACGCGGTCGGGGAGATCGCCGTTTTTGGCGGCATCGATCTCCTTCTGGATCTCAACCATGCTTTTCATGTTCGCTTCGCGGATGACATGCAGGTACGGAAGCCTGCCCTCGTCCTTCTCAAGCTCGATCGGGACCACGATATCGGCGTCCTCATAGAGGGTGATGTTGCCGAGCAGATTCCGGTACGCCTGGACCTCAGGGGCCGCCGCGACCGCCCGCCCGATCGAGGCGAGCAGAAAGGAGAAAAGGGAAACATTGACGGAACGGGAATTCCTGAGTTCTTTGACCAGCAGCCGCGCACGCGTGACGTCGATCTCCAGAAGGGCGGTCATGGCGCTTTTCACATACGATATACGGCCGGAGTCGACGATGAGCTCCCGGTATCTGGGGAAGGGACGGGTGGAAAATCCCGGTTTGTCAGCCATGTGCAATTCCTCGAAGACTCATGAAACGAACGGAGAAAGAAGCCCGCTGCGCAGCCGGGCCTCAGAACGGCAGGTCTTCGTCATCCTTCGCTTTTTTCCTTCCCCCGGCAATCCCTTTTTTCTTTTTTCCTTTGAAATTGATCCGTTTCTTTTCATTGAAATCATCAAAGTCGTCATCGTCGAGGTCGTCTTCAAAGTCGTCATCGAAAGCGTCGAAGGGGGGGGTATCGAGCGTAAAAACGACATCGGAGAGGTTTTTCTGGGATGCGGTGAGCGACTCAATGATTTCGGCGATTTTTCGTTTCTCTTCGACCGTGGCGGCTTTTGAAAAGAGCGCGATGTTCTCATCGATCGGCACGACGAGCGATTCGATGATTTTATTGAGCTTATTGATCGCATGTTCCATTATCGGACCCCCTTTGAGCGGTTACATCGAATGCCGGACTGCACCCAGAATATACTCCATGGATGAAATCGGATCGAGGGATATTCTTCCGCTGCCGAATGCCGGTGCGGGAGGAAGGGTGCCGGGGGGATACGGGCAGGGACGCACGGTGTGCCTGTTTGTCAGATCTCCGTCGTTGCCGCGATCACCTGTTCGATGGTCGTGTCGCCGCGCAGGGCCATCTCGATGCCTGCCCGGCGCAGTGTTTTCATGCCGTCGCGTTCCGCCTGCTCCTGTATTTCATTGGTGGGGGCGTTCTTCAGAATCAGTGTGCGAATCTCCTTCGAGACCTCGAGCAGTTCAAAAATGCCGGTGCGGCCGGAGAAGCCGGTGCCGTTGCAGGTGACGCAGCCTTCGCCTTTGTAGAGTTTCGTGGCCGGGGGCAGGCTTTCGCTCAATTGTCCGAGCAGTTCGGGATCGGGTATGTATTCCATCTTACACTTTGCGCAGATGCGCCTCACCAGCCGCTGGGCGACAATAAGATTGAGCGACGACGCCAAAAGCAGCGGGGGGACGCCGATGTCGACGAACCGCGCGATGGAGCTTGCCGCATCGTTGGTGTGAAGGGTCGAGAAGACCAGGTGCCCGGTGAGCGCCATTTTTATAGCGATATCGGCGGTCTCCTCGTCGCGGATTTCGCCGATCAGCACGATATCGGGATCCTGCCGGAGGATGGAGCGGAGGGCGCTGCCGAAGGTGAGCCCGATTTTCGTGTTGACATGAACCTGGTTGATGCCCTCCATGTGAAATTCGACGGGATCTTCGGCGGTGATGATATTGCGGGTAACGGTTTTTATCGACTGGAGCGCGCTGTAGAGGGTGGTGGATTTTCCGCTCCCCGTGGGCCCCGTCACGACGATCATGCCGTAGGGCTTGGCGATCTGCGCCCTGAAGATCCCCTCGTCGTACGAGGTAAACCCCAGATTGGTAATGCTCTTTTCAAAGGCCTCTTTGTCGAGAATGCGCAGAACGGCCTTCTCCCCGAAAATGGTCGGCAGCATCGATACGCGTACGTCAACCTCCCGGTGTCCCACCTTGACGACCATGCGTCCGTCCTGGGGCAGGCGGCGCTCGGCGATATCGAGGTTCGAAAGAATCTTTATGCGGGTGAGGATCGCCTGATGGGAGCGCTTGGGAGGGGAGAGCACCTTGCGCAGGTCGCCGTCAATGCG
>JAFGNB010000170.1 GCA_016927235.1 Chitinispirillaceae bacterium | reverse complement strand
ATTATATTGATTATTTTTAAATTCTTGGTATATTATTAGTAATGTATAAATGAGTAACGGATCATGGATATGACGGGATGGTATTGAATGAATATCTACGAATACGACGATTTCCGTCTTTATCTCAAAGAGTGCTATGAGCGCAGATGCAGGGAGGATCCCTCGTACTCCTATCGAAAATTTGCCGCTGAGGCCTCTTTCACTAATCCCGGTTTTCTCAATGATGTTATCAAAGGGCGGCGTAAGCTCAGTAAAGAGGCCGTGGATAAAATGGTCGCCGTCTTCTCCCTCTCGGAAATAGAGGCGGAATTTTTCCGTTTGCTGGTTTCCTACCGGCAGGCGAAAAATGAAGCATTGCAGCAGGAGTTGTATCGCAAAATTCTTTTCCGCCGTAATCGCAGCAGTTTTGCCCGGCTCAATCCGCTTTTGAACCGATACTATCAGGACTTCCGTTATCCGCTTGTGCGTACTGCAATCATGGCGTCTGACTTCAGAGGAGATTATGAGGCGTTGGGACGGTTTACCGTGCCGCCCATACCTTCCGCGCAGATGAAGAAATATGTCCGCGATCTTTGCGACTGGGGCATGGTCACCCAGCAGCCCGACGGGCGTTACGTCGTTACCGACCGCGTCGTCGAACCACCCGAAAAACTCCGCGATCAGGTCAAGCGAATCAACCGTGAGTGGATCATCCAGGCGATCGAACCGCTGATGAAACTTCCGGCGGACAAACGGCATGTTTCGTCGATGCTGATCAGCGTGAGCAGGGAAACGCGCGACCGGATCCTTGAGCGGATCGAGTCGTTCAGGGAGGAGATCTGGGGGCTTGTCAACAATGATCCCGCGGCGGCCGAAGCGGTCATGCTGCTCAATATTCAGTATATACCAAAATCCAAACGCCCGGAGCGTCTATGAAACTGAGAGGAATCGTCGGCATCGCGTGCATCGTCGTTACCCTCGTCGGCTGCACGGTCAGTCCGGTGGAACATGCCGGCGGCGATGATTTCCCGAACATGATTGCCGCTGCGGGAAAATCGATCGCCGGAAACCTCGATCAGCAGTGGGAGAATCCCGCGGCTGCGGCATCGACGGATCCCCTGGCGTTACTGGAGGAGGTTGCCGTTCCTGTCCTCCCGGAACTTTCGCTAGGAAAACGGATGGCCCGTGCGGAACGTTCGGCCGTTGACACGGTGCATGTTACCTTCGACATTCAGACCGGCATTGCGACCGGCTATTTTTACCGTTCGACCGATAGTACGGTCGGACGCGATACTCTGATTGTCAAGATCAGCGGCGGTGATACGCTCGTTGTCTCGTTTGCCGGAGGGTTACTGCGGACGAAGGCGCCGTATACCGTCGACCTGTACCGTTATACCGATTTCGACGGCGATGCACTGCTCATCGATCCTTCCGCAGAAAAACAGCAGGCCCTTGCATTCTATCAACGGCAGTATCCCGGAGGCAGGGTCGAAACCCTGACACTCGCCGTTGATGCGGGCAATGATGCGGATTTCACCGCCGCGGAGGACAACCGATTCGTTTTCGCCGATGCCGCCGTGACCCTGGCGGGCGATACGGTCTCCTTTGTTCAGGTACGCGACGCCGACGGCGACGGGTGTATCATTGATTATGCCGCTGCCGGCGATTCGGGGATTGTCGACATGATAATCCGGTCGGGCAGTGAGAACAATGCTTTGCCGCCCCTGCAGAGCAGGGTCAATGCCCGGATGGTTCTTTTTCCCGACGACAGCTCGAAGAATTATGCGATCCGTTATTGCGTCGCCAATCGATTCGCCGCCAGAACCGTCCATTGGCTTATTCAAACCATTCACGGCGATTCGACGTTTTATCCGGGCGACACCGTGGAGGTCGTCCGTTCCACACAACCGCTTTCCGGCGACTCGCTGGACAGCGACACGCTTGTGCTCCTTGCTGTTCTCGGTGATGATCCTGCGGATTCGCTTGATGATGCGCTTATCGGCGTCCGTCTCCATTCGAAGTTTCTGCGGGGAAACGAACGTGAAGTTGTTTTTTCGTATGAGACGACGACGCCCCTTTTTACCGGACGGAAACCGCAGGACGGCACCGTGTACTATAAAGCCCTCTTCCGTGACGAGACCTGGATCGAAGCGGACGGAACGATCGACGGCGCCGTGATCACCGCCGATGTGAGGACCTCCGGCGGGAAACGGTACGCCGTATCCTGGGACACCGAGGGCAGCGTGCTTACAATGACGGAATTGTAAACCCCGTCATGCGTCATACGCGCGCCCGCCGCGTATCACCGGGGGTGCGGCAGACGATAGTACAAAAGCAATGGTACGTCGTTACGATATCCCGCGCCACTCTGCTTCCGCAACGAGGTTTTGCTTCTCTTTTTGCGCCTCTTTGCTGTGGATACCCATGGGGTGATCGCTGACCAGTTCCAGGAAGCGGTTCCACGAATCGAGCGCCGCTTTGAGGTTCGCAGAGGTCGGGTCCGTTCTGAAAATACTGGTAAGCGAACGGGATTTGTACAGAAGCACCTCCCGGCCGAGAATTCGCTTATCGAGAAACTCGCAGGGAAGCGACTGCGCTTTTTCAAGGTTGATGAGGGCGTTTTTATAGTCTTTCTTGACGAACTGGTAACGGGCCTTGTGGAAATAGTATTCGCCGTCGAGTAGTTCGGTTTGTCTGAGCATCCTGCCGAGCTCTTCACCGCCGCGGCCGAGCGCACGCAGCTTATAGAGCTGTACCTCTTTGGACTGAGCCAGGTCGGGGGGAAGGCGGCCGATCAATGAAATGATACGATCGAATTTACGTGAAGACCACGCCCGGCGAATGGAATCCATGACTGCCGTCTGACCCGAACGTGCTTCCGTCGCGTAAAAGCCGCTGTCTTCCAGGATGCCGGATGCACCGGAAGAGAGCGGGGGAGTGTCTTTCGTGATGGCCGCGGTGTCGGCCTTCACCTTTTCCGACAGTGAAGGCACCTTTGCCGTCAGTCGCTTCATGCTCAGTCTGCCGCTGCGCGATTGCAGGAGAAACGTCGCGGCGATCGCGACCGTTCCCGCAATAAGAACAACAACTCCGGTCGTCCGCACTATCGACTTCGAGGTGGGCAACGGCCGGGGCAGCGTGAAAGGTTGGTTGTTCTTTCGCTGGATGACATAGGTTTGAATGGTGCTTTCGGGACTCAGCCGGGTTACCGACTGGTGTATCTGTTCAAGGTCTTTACGAATCGATTCGATATTGATCGGCCGGTTGTCCTTTTTGAGGCTCAGACACTCTTCGATAAGACGCACCAGATCGGGAGGAATGGATTTCGAGAATTTTTTAAGCGAGACGTACGTGTTGGTCTGCCGAAGCTCCATCACCGATTCCTCCTCAGGCCCGGGGAACGTTTTTACCCCTGAGAGCAGTTCGTACAGAATACACCCCAGGGAGTAAATGTCGGACCGTACATCCGGAGGCGCCTGACCGAGGAGAAGTTCCGGCGCGATATACTGGGATGAGCCGACGCCGGCCTTGGGCGAGAGCCCGCCGACCTCCTCGGCGGGGGTTGAAAGCCCGAAATCCATTATTTTCAGCACGCCCGAATCGGATAAAAGGATGTTGGAGGGCTTCAGGTCGAGATGCAGCAACCCCCGGTACATTTTTTTATCGATTTCATAGGAGCACGAATGAAGGTATTCGAGTGCTTTACAGAGAATAATGCCGATCGCGGTAACGAGGCCGGTCGGCAGGGGGCCGAACTTGGCGACGATTTCGGCGAGGGAAAATCCCGTTATTTTCTCCATTTCGATAAACGGCAGCTTGTTCCACTGGCCGATGCTGTGGACCACGGCGAGGTTGGGATTCGAGAGCTGAATGCTGATGCGGAATTCACGCAGGAAACGGTTGTAGCTGTCGCGCGTAAAATGCGGTTTCAGCAGTTTTACCGCACGCTGGAGTCCAAGCTGCTTGTTTCTTATTTCGTAGATGATCGCCGCGCCCCCTTCGCCGAGAATCCCCGTGACGATGCCGGAGCCGAGCTGGACCGGCGTCGAACCGTCGGGGAGCACAGTGATGCCCTTGACGGTTGCTTTATCTTGAAGCCCCGAGGTTTCCAGTTCGGAAGAGCTCATATCGACTGCATCCCGATCAATCCGCCAGAGTTGATTGACATTGTTTGAAGGTGCTTTTACCGCGAACAGACGACCAAGGGTCTTTTTGAATAAATACCCCGGCAATGATCCCATGTTCACTCCCGCCTTGATAATGACATTTTCCAGAAGAGGACATCGTGCATAACCTTATCGGTGATCAATTGTGGAGATAGAAAAAATATAAAATATTTCCATCACGCTGAACAGAGTGATATAAGTTTTTCATTTTGCGGGACATCGATAACCGTCCAGTCGGTAATGATACTATTGTTCCGCACTGAAAGCTTGAAAAATAATCCATCGGATACGCCGGCGCTACGTGTGAAGAGTCTGCGATGGTGATTTCCCCATCGGGAATACCGCACCTCCCGCTACAATTATTCGTCACGGCAGGGACCTGATGGTATATTTCGTTTCCATTACCGTTCCGGAGTGTGTTGATGACTGATACCGTTCGCGTCCGTTTCGCGCCCTCGCCCACGGGATACCTCCATGTGGGAGGGGCGCGCAGTGCACTTTTCAATTACCTTTTCGCAAAACGGCATGGGGGTACCTTTATTTTACGTATCGAGGACACGGATCGCAACAGATTTGTGGAACATGCACTGCAGGAAATCTACGCAAGTCTCGAATGGTTGGGTATCATCTGGGACGAAGGACCGGCGAAGGGGGGAAGCGACGGCCCCTACATCCAGTCTCAACGTCTCGAACAGTACCGGACACACGCGGCACGGTTACTCTCAGAAGGCCGTGCCTATCGCTGTTTCTGTTCATCCCAACGACTCCAGGCACTGAAAGCAGAACAGGAAACAAAGAAGGGGAAGCTTGGTTACGACGGTCTCTGCCGTACCTTGCCGGACCGGGAAATACGGAGCAGGCTCGCCTCCGGAGCGCCCTACGTGATCCGTTTTAAAATTCCCTCCGGCCGTCGCGTCCGTTTTATCGATATGATCCGCGGCGCCATCGAGTACCAAAGCGACCTTCTCGACGATTTCGTTCTCTTGAAAACCGACGGCTATCCCACCTACCATCTGGCCAATGTGGTGGACGACCATCTGATGCGGATCAGTCACGTGCTTCGCGGTGACGAGTGGATCGCCTCGACGCCGCGGCATGTCCTTCTTTATGAAGCGTTCGGCTGGACGCCGCCGTCGTTCGCCCATCTGCCCGTCATCCTCTCCTCCGGCGGTGGGAAGCTCTCAAAACGAAAGGGCGCCGCTTCGGTGATGGACTACAAGCGGGCGGGATATCTTCCCGAGGCGCTCTTCAATTTTCTGGCGCTTCTGGGCTGGGCCCCGGGCAACGACCGGGAAAAGATGCGCCGCGACGAGATGGTCGCCTCTTTTTCAATCGAACAGATCTCCCCGAAAGCATCGGTGTTCGATGAAAAAAAACTGGAATGGATGAACGGGCTCTATATGGCCGAGTGTCCGGTGGAATCGCTGGTCCGGGAGGTGATCCCCCTGCTTGAAGAGAAGGGCTGGGTTGATGCGGCGGGGCAGCGTGACGTTGAATATATCGGGAAAATGGTCGGTCTGTTGCGCCAGCGGTGCAAACGATTGACCGATCTCGTTTCCGCCGCGCAGTACTTTTTTATCGATCCCGTTGCCTATGAGGAGAAGGGGGAAAGAAAATATTTCTCCGCCGAATCCGCCGGGCTTCTTCTCCTGCTCGTTGAAAAGCTGCGCGGCTGCGCCGATTTCACCGGCTCGTCGCTGGAAGGACTTTTCAGGAACCTTGCCGAGTCGAACAACATCCCTGCCGGCAGGCTGATTCACCCCACCCGCCT
>JAFGNB010000169.1 GCA_016927235.1 Chitinispirillaceae bacterium | reverse complement strand
TTATCCATGTTCCCCACCACGACTGCTCTTCGATAACCGGTCCCCTCCCGGCGTACCCGATAAAAATAATTTCCGTCGCGTCATTCATAAGACCGGCGATTTTCTCACGCGGCAATTCCGGTTTCAGCTGCAGCAGCCGATTATCACTTTCGCGATCATTTATCCGGAACATAAAATAGGCCCAATCGCGCAGCGGCGCAGGAAGGGAAACCGGTCCCTCCTGAAAAGCCTTTATCGAATGAAACAGCGATATCATTGCGTCGCTCGTCTCGCCGGCAGCGTCGTAGGAAATCGAGGACAAATAATGGAACATGGCGTCGGAGTCATACTTCAGGTCGCTTCTGTTTTTCCGGTTCCATTCGTCAAAAAACAGCTGTACCCGCCGGGTTTCGACCAATGCATCGTCGACGTTGCCGCCGGCGAGATAGTTGCACGACAGAAAAAAGTGCAGCATGACGAGTTCGTAGGGTTTGCTGCGGTAAGGACGGATATTATCGTTGGTCATTATCGCCGCGGCTTCGTTGGTAACCGATCGTGCGAAGAGCTCATCGAAGATATCCGCTGCTTTCAGCAGGTACGTAGTGCTTGAATCAAAGTCGCCGGCGTAATGGTGGAGCGCGCCGATATCCATATGGTAAAGAAAGCGGTTGTTCTTTCCATAAAGGTTCGGGTGCTTTTTTATTGACGCAATCGCCGGAAGGAACTCATTGTCAAGCGTGCGTTGCGACAATTTTTCAAACCGCAGGGCACTCCGCGTGGTGCACAAAACGAAAACGGCAGCGGCCGCGGTCAGGATTCCCGCTCTACAACAGCGCCGGAATGGCATAGAATCATCCGTTGACGAAGGTGCGGCACCGATCATTGCATACCGCACGGCATGCTCCGTCAGTACCGATCAAAAGGTGGTTTTCGCCCGCTCGACGAACTTCTTGATTTTCTTCTCACCGATCCATACCTTCTGGTTGCTTTCGATCTCGATGAGCTCAAGATTGGTCTGATAATAAACGACCGCTTTATTACCTTCCTGATCGACGATCGTGTTGAGCGTTCCGATAAGCATCAGATCGGCTCCGGTCTCCTCACCTATCGATTTGGCGGTCCGGGCCGAAGCGTTTTCCTCCATGTCCGCCTTCTCTTCGCGGAGCTGTTCTCGCTCGGTTTTCGTCGCGACGAAATTGACTTTTCCGCTGTTAAGCAGCGCCCGCTCCATATCCTTGGTAAATGTCTCGACGCTGATATGCTCGTGACTCTTGTTAACCACTTTACCGATGATGACCGTGGGCCTTTTATTCTCCGCCTCCCACTTGTAGAGCCATCGCTGAGCGAGACAGTCCTTGATCATCTCCTCGGCAACGAGCCGCGAATCGGTGTCGTTCCATTTTCCGGTAAGGTCGATGGTCGAGTCGCTCTGCACCCGTGATACTTTCGTCGTACACCCTGCATAGATCAGGGGAAGCAGCAGCAGCAGCGTTTTGTTTAAGCGTCGCATGGTATCCTCCTTGTCAAACTTCGGCACTTCGTTGAAATGTGACAACGTCTCCTTCCCCAGAATGAAAAAAGACGTTTTCCGCCGGTGCGGAAGAAAAAATAAATATAGTATAAATATCCGTTTTCATCAATTGCCGATACTATCGTCGATCACACGTTATTTCGGGCAGATAATTGCCGCTTGCTGTTTGATCCAGGCGGCCGCCCGCTTCTGAACATCCTTTTTCGCCCCTTCCGGCGTTGAAAAATAGTACTGCCGACGCGAACGTCCCGCGTAAAGATCACCGTCGGCGGCGTCGGAAACAAACCGTTTCGTCTGCTGCAGATTTTTTTCCATGACTTTCATCACCGGCTCCTGACCCTGTATCGCATTGGTCGTCACGACGATCAAGACCTTCTGATGAATCATATAGTTGATTTCAAGCGAAGCCGAAAATGTTTTAACAAAATCATTTTTCGACGGGTCGCCGTTGATCTCCTTGAGAAACTGCGACTGCGATGAAACGATCGGTTCGACGGTCTCGGCATCCGGCAGCGAGACGATGCACTCTTCAAGAAGCCGTTCGGCGAGCTGCGATTTTCCATCGGCGGTCGACTGGCCCTGAATGATGGTGATGTTCTTGCTGTCGGTGGCTTTCTCTTCGGAAAATCCGTACAAGGGAATAATCGCCGCAACGATGAGCGGCAGCAGGTTGATTTTCATATACTTCTCCTTTTTCGATGGTATGTTCAATTATAATTGAGTTTTCTGACCTTCTTGAACCGGCTTGAAAAAATAAACCCGAAATCCAGACCGACCCCATGATCACGGCGCTCGTTGAAAATAATATGATAGGGTAAACGCATCCTGACGGCAACATTGTCGGTCAGGTCGAGGGTGAAGCCGGCGTGCGCGGTGATCGAGGGCCCGAAACTGTCCCCGAATTCCTCATCCCTGTCGATATAGTGGGCACCGCAGCCCAGACCTGCAAAGGGCCGGAAATCCGATCGGGAAAAGAGAATGTCGATTCCCACGTCGGCGCCCGCATTCATATACGGAATAAACCAGTCGACGTCGAGAAAGAGCCCGAGATGATCCCTGACGCTGAAAGTGTTTACGAACGACAGTCTGAAGAACTGCTTTGAAACATCCTGCAGCTCTTCATTGATCGACATGAGCGCCCCCACGGCAAACCCGCCGCCGTAAATCTTTAAGGGCGAGGTCGGCACCCCTTCTTCGGAGGGGTCCGCCGCATGCAGGACGCTTCCGCAGGAGATGGCGGTTACGACGATTACCAGTAATTTCTTCATACGACACCTCATTGGTTGAATTGCTTTTTGGTCGCTTATTAATTGACGCACAACTCCATAACATCCGCTCATCCGCCGTTAATTACCCGCCCCTGTCCCGCGATACGGCAACAGTGACCGGCGGAACCAGCCGGCCCTGCAACGAACGGTGGTATTGCCGCTTACCGAGAACTGGAACGCACCGATATCGTCGCCGCCGCGTGCATTGATGATCGTATAATCGCCCGGCCCGAGCGCAATAAAGATTTCCCGGCCCTTATCCTTGTAAAAATCGGCGAACACGTCGGCGTAATCACGGCTGAGGATCAGAAAGGTACCCTTGCACGAGCCGTCAACGAAAATGCCTCCCTTGCGGTACGCCAGATCGGTCAAAACGATGTCTCCTTCACCGGTAATATTAAAGCGGTACACGGGATGCTGAAGCACGCCTGTCGTAAGCGCGCTCGTTTCGAGTGTTTTTCGGTAGGCATACTGGTACGCTTCCGTCACGGTCACCCGCTTGTCCGCCGACAAATCGGCGCTTCCGCGCAAACCGGTGAAAAAATGAAACGAAAAAAGCGAACTTTTTAACGTCGCCGACTCTTGCGCCCGTTCGTTCACCGACGCAGAGGCGATCCAGACCTCGCCCCTTGTTCTCTGTTGATCACTGAAAAAAAACGGCTCCGCACGCTTTCCGCCTTTGAAGGCTACCGCCACGCCGCTCTGACAGGCGTCGATGACGGCGATGCGTATACCGGCGGGAATACGTCCCAATATTTGCCGTAACGCGCCGAATTCCAAATGGGTTGAATCAAGCAGCAATCCTTCGGCATCCGCATGACCCGAATAATAAAAAAAGAGAAGAGCGCGCTGCGGATCGGCGAGCGAGTTCATCCGTGAAGCCAGACTATCGCCGGCAGCCATAAGCAGCATACTGTCGGGCCGGAGGATTAAACGCATGTCTTCGGGTCTGACCCCTGCATAATCGCGCAGCACCTGTGCGAACCGTCCGGCATCCGCCTCCGCATAACGCAAATCGTCAACCGACGCCCCTCCCTTGTTCTGTCCTACAATCAATGCATAGCGGTCGGCAAACAGGATCGATAGAGTTGATACGACAAGAAAAGTGATCATCGGCGCCTGCATCATGTCACTCTTTCTGCAGAAGCAAGGTGGCGATTTCCGCATTGAGGACAGCGGCATCAGAACGAAGGCGGCGCTCCAATAGGGCGGGGTCGGGACATGCCGCACAGTGTCGTTTCGCCCATGAAGCGACCTCTGCCGTGGTCAAGGCCGTATCCGAAAAGAGAGCAACAACAAGTTCTTCCCCGGGTGTTTCGTCGAGCACTATGCTTCCGGGAAAGGCACGCTGAGAACCGGCTTCAGATATAACACTGCAGGTCGCCGCCTGCTGCTCCGGATGATAAAACGAAACGGTACCACGAATATCGATGCTCATCAGGGTGACATGGCGGGACCGCGAAAGCGAATAGGTGACCTGAATCCGGTCGCCGGCACGGAATCGCATCGTGACCGAACCTTCATTGACGATTCCACCGCGTTGATAGATGAACGACAGAACCGGCGCTCCCTTGAAACGGACGGTATCGTTATCGTGCTTTCCCGTAAAGTACAGCGGAACGACGGCAAAAAGAAGCAGTACGACGCCATAGACAGGAACCAATGCGGGTCTGGTTGCAACTGTCAAAAAGGTGCGGTACCAGGGAAGGGTTATCACCGCAGCATGCGCGCGGGTGAATGACGAAAACGGGTGACGCTGTAAAAATTCAGTCCTTTCCGATTCGAGTTGTGCCGCCAGCAATGAGCAGTCCGGGCAGGCATCCAGATGACGTTGCACTTCACGGCGGTCTGCATCCCCCAGTTCGCCCCCCACATACCGTTCGAGCAGCAAACGTCCACATTTTGCTCTCATACCAGATCCTCCCGTTTCAATGATGAAGCCGCCGCGGAGCGCCGGAACCGTGTAAGATAACGGCGGATGGTCGACTCCCCCAAGCCGGTAAGCGCGGCAATCTCATCCTGCCGGTATCCGTCAAAATACGTATAAATAATGACCTGGCGGGTCTTTTCGTCCCAGGGAGCGAGAAAATGGCGGAATATTTCATTCATGAGCATTCGACGCTCTTGTGGAAGCCCGTCCCGCTCCGTGATACCGTGGCGGGTTTCATCGAATAGTTCATACCGTTTTTTCCGAAGCAACGAGATGCAGTAGTTGGTACTTGTGCTTAGCAACCAGGAGTAGATCGAATCCTTCTTTTTTATGGTGCCGAGTGAGCGAACCATTTTCATAAATACCTCCTGCGTCGCATCCCATGCATCATCCTCGGATTTAAGAAACATCCTGCATCGCCGAAACACCATTGACGCATACCGTTCGTAGAGGTCGCGGACCTCATTCTCGGCTTCTCGGGACGTTTTTCTCATCCAGTTTTCTTCAGATAGACGCACGTGGTAACAGAATACGCTCACCCGTTTCGCACGTTCATCGACCAGCAGAATCGCTGACGGATGACGACACCGGTATTTTTTGCCGGGCCGAATCAGCGGAAACAGGTATAGTTACCGATCCGGCCGGAATAGGTTGCACTGTATCCTTCGTTGCATCAGAAAGGATTTCACTGTCGATTTCTTCAGTTTTCATGGATTCAGAATCATCATCTTCAACCGTTTCTCCAGTAATTGAAATGCTGTCGGGCTGTTTACCGGCCTTTTCTTTTGAAATTCGCCGCTTCTCCTTCCTGGCAGGCCGCTTTCGCTCATTCTCTTTCCTTAACCGTTCAAGTTTCTCCAGGGTATCGATAACGATTTTAATACGCGGTTTCGCCTGATCATTACAATAGGCAGTTTCCGGATATTTATCGCATATTTTTTCGTAGAGCATCTTTGCCGTCTTTTTTTTCAGGAGCACGTTGTCGCTGAACCATGCTGCGGCGAAAAGGCTCTTTGGTGCGACCGGAAGGTCGGAGTAATCTTTCGACAGGTTGAAAAAAGCGCGTATTGCGCCTTTCACGTCGTTTTCTTCGTAAAACAGTTTTTCAGCGTGGCGATAAGCTTCCAGTGCGGAATCCTTGCGGGTCTTGATCGTCAAAGGAAGCGCAAGCTCATACTGACCGGTCTTTGCATACTCAGTTGCCGGATAGCGGTTAATTATCAGCCGAAAAATACTGTCGCTCTGCAACGTATCATGAAGTTGATCACGTGCGATTAAAGCGGCCTGGCAGAGCGCTTTCGGTATCAATGCCGTATCCATAGCGGTGTCCCGGCTGATGGTAACGAATTGTTCAAAGGCGGAATCGGGTTCTTCAAGCTCAAACCTGAAAAGTTCACCGATGGAGAATAGTCGCTGTCCCGTCAATGAATCTGCGGTGCCGCCATCAGCCCGTAATTTTGACAACCGTTCCATCGCCGTCAGCCTGTTTTTGGCGAGACGGTTCGTCCCGGTATCGCGCGCCGCGGAAGCAAGTTTAAGATACGACTGCGCTTTTCTGTAATCTTCCTTGTTCTTCTGATAAATCAAGGCGAGTTCCAACAATGCCCGTGCCTTGAAATTCGACGTATCCCCCGAGACCGAAGCGCTGTCGATTCCTGCTGTCAATTTTCGATAGACTTTAGCCGCTTCATCGATTTCCCCCATTGCATAAAGGATGCCCCCCTTCTGAAAAAGCATCTCATCCATATACTCATCATAGTTTTTCTGCGCAATCATGGCATTAATCAGATTGTATGCATTCGTCAACGAATCGATTGCCCGGTAACAGGTAAGGAGCGCCTTGTCCATTCGGTATGACTGGCGGAGGAATTCCTTTCGCCGCGGCGTTTTTTTCAAAATGATGATAGCTTTACCGTACTGTTTGAGATCAATATACAGTTCGGCAGTACGCATCAGCAGGTCAATCCGCAGATTTTCCGACTTGATTGACTTTGCTGTCTTTTCAAGAAGCCGGATCGCCTGTGACTTTCCCTCCCGCCGTATCGCTATGGTAATAAAAAGCAGGGTAATTTCATGATCGTTGTTCAACTGCGGATACCGTTTTTCCGCAAGCGAAAGAACCTCTTCCGCCTTATCCAGATTTCCCTCTTCAATATAAGCCTTGCCCAGGTAAAGAAATGCTTCGGGCAGCAGCGGACTCGCGGGGAACTCCTGCTCGAGCTGACGGAAACGGCGGATCGCTTTCAACATCTCTTTTTTGTAAAAATGAGCCTTGCCCAGAAGCAGAAGTGCGTCATCGTGCCATTTCTTTGCCTTTGGAAACGTTTCGATAACCTTTATCGACTTTTCAATGGTACGGTCGTACTTGGTTGCCGCATCCACCGGCGGCGTAACCACGATGCTGTCCGGATTATCACGCAATACGTTCATATGGCGTGCCTGTCCCTCTTTGAAAGCGGCTTTTGCATTGTAATACGTATTAAAATAGGCAGTGCAGGCAAAAAAAGCGGAACACCATATAAGAAGGGACACTCTTCCCGCCGAAATACAACGTGTCGGGGAATTGTTTTGCAGCATGTTAGTCGAAATTCTGATTGAAAAACATACGGTACTGATCTTTAAAATACATCGTGTGGCGACAAATCGGCTTCTTATCGACAGAGATAAGATTATACACCACGCCCCCCCGGTAAAGGAAGTATTTTAATCGTACATGAATCACCGATACTTTGGGTATTTGATTGATAAACGCCGCTTCAGCCCGCATGGAAATCGCCGCGGTATCCATTTTTCATTTTTTACATCTTTCAAGCAGATTACCTTCGGGTCGCCTGGGATATTGTCGTTCCTGCTGTTTTTTTTCCCGAAAACAATAAGCTTTGCAGCCCACCAATCCGATAGTGTGACGACCATCGATTCCACCGCCGGCTCACTGCAGACATTTCCTCTCACCGTGGATTCGCTCGCAGGAACAAACAGCACTCAGCCTATGGATTCTGGTACGACACGTCCGGTAATGCGTTCAGCCACCCCTCCACTCAAGCACGACACTGCAACGCCTCGTTCCGAAGACTCGGCGGCACTCCTTTTCAGAAGAGACAGCCTCATGCGTGAAGAAAGCGCCAGACGCTGCATCCATTATCCGGATTCCGCCGTAAAACAGACGGAAACCACGACCGGCGATCTGTTCCGCGCCGACGCGACCTCCTGGTACGATGTTCCCGCCATCAGGCGCCGCGCTGTACGCCCCCGTGTCGGACTCGCAAGCAGTGTCAACCGGCTGCTCCATTACGGCAACACCGCCCCCTTTACACGGATTTATTCAGGGACCAGCCTGCTCTACCGCACGGCACTGGATCCGCTGTATGGCGATGATGCTTCTTTTCCTTCCGAATACAGCGGAATCGACTTTCCGGGCGACAATACGATACGTTTTCAACCCCATACCGGCAGGCTGGTATCAATGGAAACCGCGATTCTCTGGGAAACCGGCGTTTTCGATGAAAACATCCTCTCCCTCCGTTTCACTCGCCCGTTGGCACGCCGGCTTATGCTGAACGTCTTTTCAAATTACCGGTATTTCAAAAGCATGCCGTTCAGTCACGAGGGCAACGATATTTACACTTTTTTTTCAAAAGTTACTCCCGACACGACGCTTCTTTCCCGCAAAGGATACAACCCGCTTGTCAATGAATATTTCTGCGGCGCCGATGCGGCGTGGTCCGGAGAAACTGTTACATCTTTTTTCCGTATTAAATACGGCGATCTGACCGACGAAGTGCCTGTCAACCAAAAACCCTCCGGCCAGTATCTCGATCACGCACGCCTTCAACAATACCCGCTGTCATTCCACGCGGGTTTCTTCACGCAGGCCCGCTCACGCTGGTTGTGCGCCTTGGAGGCGTGCGCCCTGTCCAATCCGCACACCTGGATACGCCCCGTTATCGATGAAACCGGCCGCTTCGCTCAAAAAACCAAGCTTTCCTCGAACGATCTTTCAGGGGTTTTACTTACAGGATTTCGAGTCGCCAAAAACGACAGTATCATGGTGCAATGCAACCTGGAACGCCGTCAGATAAAGGAGGCGGACTCGCTCGAATTTCTGGCGCTGCGCTTCCGCCCCGAGCTTCTCTGGAACCATCCGCTCCGCTTCTCTTTTTTCAACGGATCGACCTCCGTGAGCGCCGGATACGACATCCACGCTTCCGGGGACGCGAGAAAACACTCTCCGTTCTGGGCGGGGAAAGTACAGGCACGGCTGTTCAAATATCAACTAGGGATGTATGCCGAACAGGACAACATCCACTATGCTCCCCCCACCGATTCACTCGCCGACGGCACCGCTCTTCACGACACCTATATCCGCACCGGTGTCGAAATCGAACGGAACTGGCGACTCCTATCGCTTCTTATCGGATATCAATGGTGTTCCCCCGTCGACACCACCAGTGTGAAACGTGCCTGGATCTCCGGCAGGCCGCCCTACCGGCAACCGCAATCGGTGCTGATCATTGCTCCGCACCTGGGCCGCTGGCACGGTCTCGCACTCTCTTCACGCCTCATGCTGTCGGAAAGTACGCCTTACGTCAAACTGCAGGGCGGACTTTCACTGCTCGCTTTCCCGAAGCTGACCCGTGAGGCGATCGACGTCCGTCTCGGTCTGGATTTCTGGAGCGCACGTGATTCGACACTGTTTGCCGAACGAAGCGACTGGCATCGACCGGTGCTCGATCTCAATTTCGCCACGAGCGTTCACATCAAGTCGTTCAGGCTGCTGTATAAAATCGATAACCTGCTTAACCGTAATTTTTCGTATGTTCCCGGTTATTATGCGCCGGGGATCACCTTCAGGTGGGGCATCGGCTGGTTTATTCAGCGATGATGAATTTGGAACGGTACCTTTTTCCTTCGCAGAGAAGCATCAAAAAGTAAGTGCCGGTTGCGGCGCGACCTTCGCCGGCGCAATCACCTTCCCACCGGAGCGTCACCGGCGTTCCATCGGTAGTTATCTCCCTTTTCCAGACGAGGGTGCCGTTGATTGACCTGATTGAAGCATGCACCCGCCGCTCGACTGTCGTGACATCGTCTTCATGAGCGTATCGAACGATCAACCGGTCGCCTCGATTCCGTCTGATAACCGTCGGATAGACTTCGAAAAGAGGCCGCCGGGTCGCGCGCAGACACAGGCTTTGCGTTCCCCGTTGTTCGCCAAGATCGGCGTGAATCGTATCCGATCGGATATATCCCGGTTTTGCTGCGGTAAAAATCACCGGCCCGGGAAAAAATCCGGTTATGACCACCTTTCCGAGTGAGTCGCCGACGGTACTACGCTCGACCGCATCGCTGCGATACCAAATAGTGACAAACGGTATCGGCCTGCCGCTTCCGGTGCTTACTGCAACGAGCAGACTGCAGGGAACGACCTCTTTGCGGCAGGGAGTGGAGTCGATGGTCACGCTTCTCATCCTCTCACCGCGGACAATAGCAATACCGGCGGGCTTCTCACCAGGGAGACGAAAAATCGCGGTACCTTCCTCCGATGTGAATCCGAGCATGTTTTCGCTGCCATACCTGATTGCCGCACCAGCGAGCGGTTTTCCTCCGGTATCTGTTGCCGACAGGAATACCTCGTCGTCCCACTGCATGCAGGAACGCAGTGCATCGGGCAGTCCCCGTCCATATCGGGTATCCGCTGTCGTTTGACCGGGAAGAAAACGGCAATGTCGGTACACTTTTTCACGGACCTCTTGAGCCGTGATCAGGGGAAACGCCTGTCGTATAAGCGCGCATGCTCCCGTAACGAACGGCGTTGAAAATGAAGTACCCGAGTTGGTGTAGGTGTATCCGGTGGAACCGGGATTGAGGATATCCGGCAGCTGTATCTGCTGCCCCGGTGCGACGACATCCGGTTTCAGGCTTCCGTCGGCCGAGGGCCCCAGGCTGCTGAACGGGGAAAGCGCACCGCCGCCGTTTATAGACCCCACCGCGATGACTCCCTCGACATCGGCCGGTGCGCTCAGCGATGTATCGCCTTCGTACTGTTCGTTTCCCGCGGCATTGACAATAAGGACTCCACGCTCGATTGCGCCGCGGGCGGCACGCGACACGATGGTCGTGCGGCCGTCGAGGTCGCTTTTCCGATAATCGACGACTGTATCGAAGATGCCGTTTTCCCGCTCGAGGACGATCGTATCCTGAAAATCACGCCGGTACCCCAGCGAGCTTGAAATGATGTCGACGCCGAGGCTTTCAGCCCATACGACGGCGGCTGCCCAGTTATCTTCCTCCGTATGCAGTTCGTGCTCCAATCCTGTTAACGAATCGAAGTATGTATCCTCCGTCCGTGCAAGAAGAAAATCGGCGCCCCATGCCCCTCCGCAGTAATGTGGCGGATCGCAGGCGGCAATCAAGCTCAGCACCTCTGTTCCATGCACATCGTTTCCTGTCAACGGATGAGCGAACGAATCGGCGACCGAATCAGGGTCGGAAACCGAAGAATCACGGTCAATGAAATCCCGCATTCCTTTTATTGCGTTCCGTGTATGAAGATGGCGAAAACAACGGTGATCCAGCCTAAACCCGCTGTCGAAAAGAGCGATCCGCACACCCTTCGCCGGTTCTTCGCCGGGATGCAAGTGTCGCATATATTCATGTGCCTGCGGCAGCGAAAGCATGGAGAGCTGCTCAAACGACGTTCCATACATGCCGCCATTCAACATCATCCGTGCGCAACGTTTTGCGGCGAATGCGGCACTTTTTCGCCGGTAGTTCCCGACACGTTCCGTTTTTTTTACAAAGGGTAACAGCTTTACCTGTTGTACTACCGCCACCGGCAGCTCGAAACTGGCGGCATTCTCCCATTTGAAACAGCGGCGTAACTTCCCTCCCGCAGCCTCGACGCCGCGCAGATACGCAGGTGTAATCGCATAGTCAGTCAGATCAGGTTCGGGGAAACCGGCGACACGTCGCCGGGCATGGGCGCGCGGTGAAACGATTCCCGCACTGTGACGATCAGGTGATTTATCGCAAAAATAGACCCACACCGCTATCGAAACCGGTGATCCGGAATCGGAAGACGAAACCCGTTTAACCTCGCCACGGGCTGCGGAAAAAGAGACAATACACACTCCCCCACTCAGAACCGCCCGCACCCATGGTCGTCCTGTCATAACCTATTACCGTTTCCGCGCCCTCGAATCTTAAGAAGGCGCAGGATACGGGAATAAAAGCCTATTTGACGCGGACTATCTCTATCCGGCGGTTTTGCGCCCGCCCCGCTGCGGTCCTGTTGTCGGCGATCGGGCTTGACGATCCAAAACCGACTGCGCGTATGCGATCGCTTTCGATCCCCTTTGAGATCAGGTATTGCCGCACCGATTCGGCACGCTGCTGGGAGAGCAGCATGTTTTTGTTGTAACTGCCCACGCTGTCCGAGTGACCCCGGATTTCGATAACCACTGAAGGGTATTGTTTAAGCTGCTGAAGCACCGGCTCAAGTACCGGGTATGACTCGTAGGTCATTTCAGGGCTTCCGCTCCTGAAATTGACGCCACGCAGGAGCTGCTGTTTGGGCATATCCGGTTCCTTCTTCAGCGAATCGGGGCAACCATCGCTATCGTCAAGATTGTTGAAGACTTCAGGCTGATCGGGGCATTTGTCCTTAAGATCGGGAATGCCGTCCTTATCGTTATCAAGATCGGGGCATCCGTCCTTATCCTCGAAGGAGTCGAAATCCTCGGGATCGTTAGGACATTTATCCAGCGAATCGGGTACCCCGTCCTTATCATTATCCGGGTCCGGACAGCCGTCGTTATCTTCGAAACCGTCGAAATCCTCGGCTATCTTCGGGCACTGATCCTTAAGGTCCGGTATGCCGTCGGCGTCGTTATCAGGATCGGGACAACCGTCGTCGTCGTTGAAACCGTCCACATCCTCTGCTTCAACCGGGCACTTATCGTCGGCATCGGGAATGCCGTCCTTATCATTGTCAGTGTCGGGACAACCGTCGGAATCTTCGAATCCGTCGATATCTTCCGCATCTTTCGGGCAACGGTCCGTCGTATTTTTAATGCCGTCATGATCGTCATCCTGAATGGTGATAAAGCCGTTCCACCCGAAAAGAAACTGCATCCCATAGCGGGGAATGACTTCGGTTTCATAGGTGTACCCTTTTCTATTCCATGTCAAATACGGCTCGCCGCGTGACGAGAGTGAAAAATCTCCTGCGAACTGAACATACAAACCTGCCGGCGATGTGATTCTGAATCCCGGCGAAATATAGACAGGATCCTCACGAGGGTTCAGGTTCCCCGCAAGAACATCCCAACGCGACTCCCCGTGCAGATCGGCGAAGAGTTGAAGAAATTCCGCAGGTGTCAACTCGACGCCGATGCTCGCAATGACGGAATTGCGCTGGTCTTCCCGCGTCATCGTGATCACACCGCCGGCGTTGATATGCACCTGCAGCGGCAACTTCGGGGCCATGTCACCGACGTCAAAGGTAAACAGAACCAGACCTTTGAGCGCTGCGCTGCTGGAAGAATAGAATGACTTTGCCGGATTTACCGGCCGTTCTTCCAGATAGTAGGGATGCCGCGGGAACAACCCGTTATCCTTCATTCCGATGGGGATCGTCACTCCGAGGTAATACCCCTGGTAATAAAACCGCTTGGTGATGCGAGGTGCAATCTTTGTTGAGACCTCCATGTCCCCCAGACCTCCGTCGTTCAATCCGGAGACACCAGACCAGTCATAATAAAAAGGCATATTTGCTCCGATATCCCAAAACGATAAAGGACTGATTGTGAAGAGAATATTGGAGGACAAAAGACGCGCCGGGTCCCGGCTTGTTACTATCTCATTGGTACTTTCTTCCACAACGTTGTTCAGGTACTCTCTCGCCTGCCCGAAATGAATTCCTGCGCCGATATTGAGTTTGGCCCTTCCGTAGGTTTTGGCGCTCAGCGTACGAACGACTCCCCGATGGCCGGATGTATTGAAGGTCGACCATGTCGTCGAACTCATTAACAGAACTGCCACCATCCCCGATGCAACAACGGTACGTGTGCTCATAAGTCTCTCCGCTCGAAAAATGTGGAATTAATCTATACGATGAATTTCAATACGACTGTTCAGCCGTCTCCCCTGAACCGATGTGTTGTCCGCGATCGGTTCGGTGCTTCCTTTTCCGACCGCCGTAAGACGCGACGGTGCAACACCTTTCTGGATAAGATAATCGCGAACGACTTCCGCCCGCTTTTTCGACAAGTCAAGATTTTGTTTCTCCGGCGCCGAATTGTCGGTATGCGCCCGGATCTCCAGCTTTACCTCAGGCCACTCGGCAAGCGACTGGTAGACCCTGTCTATATTTTCAGCGGATCCCGACGTTAGATCGGCGCTTCCGCCTTCAAACTGGACACCGGACAGTATCAAGCGCCCGTATTGTATCTTCTTCGCTTTTGCCGGCGGTTCCGGGCACCCTTTCTCTTCAGGAACGCCGGCGCTGTCGGGGCATTTGTCGATGCTGTCGGGAACGGCATCGTTATCATTATCGATATCGGGGCAACCGTCACCATCCTCAAACCCGTCGGCGTCTTCGGCGGTTCCGACGCATTTATCAAGCGTATCGGGGACGCCGTCGCCGTCATTGTCGTGATCGGGGCAACCGTCGGCATCCTCGAAGCCATCATTGTCTTCAGGCACGTTCGGACATTTGTCGAGTGAATCCACGATGTCATCGTTGTCGTTGTCCGGATCGGGGCACCCGTCGCCATCCTCGAAGCCATCATTGTCTTCAGGCACGTTCGGGCATTTGTCGAGTGAATCCACGATGTCATCGTTGTCGTTGTCCGGATCGGGGCACCCGTCGCCATCGTCAAAACCGTCGATATCTTCCCTTGCGTCGGGGCAGGCGTCGTCCCGGTCGCGCAGCAGGTCGTTGTCCATGTCGCGATCGACAAGAAAACCGTTCCATCCGAGCCGCACAAAGATGCGCCACTTCGGCTCGGTTCGCGCGGAAACGGCCATCGGAAGCCCGTCACGTTCGAGGCGGTAAAACACGGCGGTATTCGAAGCAAGTGAAAACGATCCGCCCAACGACAGAGTCGTGCCTCCCGGTGTATGGAACGTCACGCCGGGGGAAAGATGAACGGGATCTTCGTTGAAAATGAAACCGTCGGCGAGATGGCGCCAACGCGGTTCGGCATAGCATTCGGTAAATAAACCCACCGCCTTCACCGGATACCATTCGACCCCCACGCCGCCGGTAACCGCATTGTCCAGTTTCTTATCAAACGTAAAACAGGCTCCGAGATTCGCGTGAAGGAATAAACGGCGCTTCCCCGCCGTTCCGAGCGCCGTAAACGACCACGTCGGCTTTCCGGCCGTGAAAAAGGCGGGGGAACGAATCTCCGCGGCTGAAATGTCTCCCGGCTGTTGCGGTACATAGTAACCGTGCCGCGCCAAAAAACCCTTTTTCCCGTTTCCGTTGGCAATGGAAAATTGCGAGTGCAGTGCGCCCTCGATCCACCGGGTTTTACTGTGGGGTAAGCGGCATTTCAGGGCGAAACTGAGATCTCCCGCCCCGCCGCTCGGAAGCGAGCCTTCAATGACATCGGTAAAAAACGGCTGCATAACGGAAAGATCCAAATAATCAGTCAGACCGAATGCAATGGCCGGATAAATGCCGTAAAGAACTGCATAGGGACGAAGCGTATCATAGCCGAACATGCCTTCCTGTTTTTCAAGTTGCGGCACCAGACGTGCATCGTAGGCAAAGCTGCCCGATACAGAAAAAAGAAGCTTGGTGAAACCAAGGGTTTTTGCAGAATACGTTTCGATAAGCCCTACCTGCCCCGTAAGGTTAACATTAGGAGGTTCCGTTACCGATGCAAACGTTGCTTCCATAAAAATGCCGGTAATAAGGAAAAAAAATAATCCCCTACCTCTCATCGACCATTCCCGATACCGTAGAAAGATGAACCGTTCAGTTCCAAAAACAGACGACTACTTCAAAATAACATCTACTAAAATATGATGCAATAATATGGGAGGATCACTCATATATTTTGCAGGATGTGTATTAATCGTTTTCCTTTCATTACCGCCCTCAATTTTACCTTTCATTTCAGGGAAAAGACAGATATAATGATCGTATGATCAGATGATTTTTTGCTCAAACGGGACATTCATGCCGATTACCGAACAATTAAAAAACAAGATTGAACGCTTTGCCAATCTGCCGACACTGCCGCAAGTCGCGACCCGCCTGATAGGAATGATCAATAATCCTCTCACCTCAGCAAGCGATGTTGCATTCATTGTCGGGCAGGATCTGTCGCTCTCGGCGAAAATGCTGCGTCTTGCCAACAGCGCTTTTTACGGGATACCGCGCAGCATCACGAGCATCGGTAACGCAGTGGTAATTCTTGGGCTAAAAGTAATCAACACCATGGTTCTTAGCCTCACGGTGTTCGATATGTTTCCTGAAGATAAACGTTCCGCCGCACTCTTTAATCGAAAAGCGTTCTGGATCCACTCACTTTCCTGCGGCCTGATCGCCAAGTTCCTCACGACGCGCATTAGAAAAGTAGTACTCTTTGATCCTGAAGAAGCGTTTTGTGCGGGTCTTCTTCACGATATCGGAAAGGTCGTCATGGAACAGTACCTTCATGAGGAGTTCCACCAAGCGCTCGATTATGCACTGCTGAACCGGTTTCCGATCTTCGAGGCCGAAAACAGTCAGCTCGGGTATTCACACACCGACATCGCCGAATGGCTCACCGAAAGTTGGAGCCTCCCTGCCGAAATCAGGCTTTCGTTGATCCACCACCATAATCCGGCAGGATCGATCCAATCCCAGGACATCATCACACTTATCCATCTGGCCGACTGGCTCTGCTATGAAACCGGAATGGTTATCGACGGCGACTATCAACCGCCCCAACTGCAGGAGAGCTGCATTAAAATGCTAAAACTCCTGCCACGAGACATTGATACCGTAAAAGAAATTCTCCCCGAGGAGCTTGATAAAACGTCGATTTTTTATAATGTCGCACGGGAAAAACATTAGGTTGGTGCGGAGCGACACGAAAACGAGCTTCGAAATTTTCCCTCCGGAAAAACGTACTATCAGAAGAAAGTAACCCGAGCAGTCGTATTTTGTACCACACTCTTTGAAATAAACGTATTGACCGCTCTGTTTGAATATGCTATAATTTCTGATCATCATGAAAACAGAGGTTTATATAATGGGCAAAAGATTGGAAATCGTCATCGTTGACGATGAGGTTCAGATTACCGAATTGCTGAAAACCTTTATAGAGTGCGCTTCGAATAACAGTAACGTGCATACCTTCAACGATGCCGGGGAAGCGAAAAACTATATTCTTAAAAACAGCGTCGATGTCCTCATAACCGATTATAAAATGCCAAATTATGACGGTATCCAGCTTATGGAGGACATCTCTCCGGATATTAAGAAAATTCTCATTTCCGGGTATGTCTCCGAAATAGCCGAAGAGCGCCTCAACCAGCTTGACGCCGTTTTTTTCGAAAAGCCGGTACCGATGAAGGCGCTCGAAAAAATCATCCGGGAACAGGAGAAGCTTCTCCTGGCGTGATCGATTTCGAAATTTTTCTCTCCCGGCTCCGCTGCGTTCCGTATTCGCCCCAATTATTTCTTACATAATGTTGTTCGAACAGGTCTCCAAACTGTCGACGCTTGATGGGCTGGGGTAAAACATCGCGTATTGGTTTGCATCCACCTCTTCCCATCACAAACTCTCCGGCAAAAAAGTATATTTGAATCCACTTTGCAGCTCTTTTTAAGTAATTGAAAGGTTTTTTCATGGCAAAATTCAAAGGGAAAGCGCTCCTCCCCTGGAAATTTACCAGTCGCTATATCCTTCCCAATCTTCTGACCGACCTTCATGCGTGGCGGATGCTTCCGCAGCAAATCCGCAAATATTTCAGCGTACATGACCCTGAAAGGGATATTCCGGTAGGCCAGATTTCACTACGGGTAAACGAAGTGTGCAACCTGCGTTGCCGTTCGTGTGGTCAATGGGGGGAAAACGGCCATTTGCGTCGTAAACTCGAACAGGGCGGACGGCTCGAACAGCTCGATTTCAACGTGGTTAAAAGAGTCGTCTTTGAAACGCGGCATGATTATCCATTCTATTATATATGGGGCGGTGAACCAACCATGTGGAAACCGCTGCTGGCGCTCTTTGAGGAGCTGGCAAAATATAAACTCAAGGGCTCGATCGTCACCAATGCCCAGGACCTCGACCGGATCATCGAACCCCTTATCGATACGGGATCGCTCCAGGTGCTCTTCCTGAGCCTTGACGGCTGGGACAGCGCCTCTCAGAACATCATGCGGTCTCCCGCAAGCGGAAAAATTTCGGACAATTTCGAGAAAACCATGGCGATTATCGAAAAGATAGACGCGATCAAACAAAAAAAAAGGCGGCGCTTCCCGCTTATCATACCGATTACCGTCATTTCGAACACCAATTTCATGCATCTCGCCGATATCCACCGGCTGGTGCTCGATAAAACACAGCTCCACCCCTACTACTTCGGCTGGTTTATCACGGAGAAGGATGCACGGCTGCACGAAAAAATATTCGAACAGCGTTTCGGCACGCAACCACGCAACCACCGGGGGTACCTCAAATCCTGCTTCAATGATGTCGATCCGGCGGAAACGGCACGCCAGATCAGAGAGATCCGGCGTATTTCCAAAGGAAAAAACAGCGTTCCGCAGTTCCTTCCCGACATTGAATCAGAAACCGACATCCGTCGTTACTACAGCGACCACTCCTGGCACTGCGGCTATCCCAACTGTGAAAGCATCTATTTCATTGCCGAAATCTCTCCCGACGGCCGGGTCACGCCCTGCCGAGACTACCAGGATTACACGGCCGGTAATATCACTACACAATCTTTTTATGATATCTGGAATGGCGACGCATTTAAAAAATTCCGCAAAGAGATGAAGAAGGGGCTCATGCCGGTTTGTACGCGCTGTTGCGGACTGCAGGGGTTTTAATACAAGGAGTCAGAAGCCGGAATCCAGGAGTCAGAACGGGTAGTAAATAAAAATTTTCTTATATCCAGACTCCAAACTTCTGATTTCTGAATTCTGAATTCTTTACTCCTCACACCTCCGACCCGTAAAAAAACGGCCTGAAAAACGGATGCCGCTTAAAACGCAACACAATAAAGTGGGTCGCAAGTATGCTGATAACCACCAGCACAATCAGCATCGTCCCCAACGCTACCATGCTCCGTCCCCGAAAAAGCGCCCCTTTCCCCCTGATAATCACCGTATCCTTGATGACGCGCATGCCCGGGTAGGGTATCGCCTGATACCTGCATACTCTTTTGCCGACAACAATCAGGTAGATTGCAGCGGGAATAAAAAGGAGAAGAAAGAGATGCCCCGCCATCTCCATAACCTCGATCCGTTCCTTGAGGGGAAGGCTAATCATGTAGGCGGTAAAAAACCGCTTTCCCCATTTCCAAAAAGCGACTCCGAGAAAAATCGCCACGAGATAGGAAAGAAAAAGATTTCGGCGGTAACGCCGGTCGGTCTTGACGATTTCTCGGTCCATAGAATCCGTTCAATTCTTTTTTAATAATTAAACCACTACCATCACACATTTACATAATGCGACATAGAAATAGCCTTTTATGAGCTATTTTAAGCATTTTACCATTTATCACGATCAGAC
>JAFGNB010000168.1 GCA_016927235.1 Chitinispirillaceae bacterium | reverse complement strand
TTGTCGTGGACACCGGCAAATGGTTGTCGAGGAGAAAAGTACTCATATCACCGGCGGCGCTCAGGCTGCCGGAGTGGGAAAAACGCGAATTCCCCGTATCATTGACTAGGGAAATGGTCGCGACAAGTCCCGACATCGATACCGACAAGCCTGTCGCCCGTCAACATGAATCGGATCTGCATCGGCACTACGGCTGGGAGGTCTACTGGGCGGGCGAAGCCCTCCTCGGGAGTCCCGACCTCATGAAATCTTCCTTCAGCACGGTCGGGCACGATGACAACAAGGGAGGGAAACCTTTCGATCCACACCTGAGAACGACAAGAATCGTCTCCGGTTGCCGTGTTCATGCAATCAACGGTGAGATCGGTCATGTCGCGGATTTTGTCGTGGATGATGAGTCGTGGATCATTCGCAATCTTGTGGTTGACACCGGCAACATCCTGTCCGGGGAAAAGGTCCTCGTGCCACCTGAATGGGTAAAAAGGATCGAATGGCAGGAACGGAAAATATATTTCGAGGTTACGAAGGAGGAAGTGAAGAATCGCCCGCGGTATTTCTCTCAACTGCCAGTCGATTTTGTCTATGATGAATCGACGTATGAAATATGATGGACAGCCGGGAAAGCAGGGATGCAGGAAAATGATAAATTGATCGGCAGGAAAGGTTCGGTTTCCGCTTGATACCGGGTGAAAAAATAGTGTTTCACTTCAGGCTCATTTTCAGGAGGTGGCGTATGATTACCATTGCCGGTGCCACGGGAAAAACGGGTTCGGGGATTGCGGATATACTGCTTGAGAAGGGTGAGCGTGTCCGTGCGATAGGCCGCTCGGCGGAACGGCTGTAAAAAGTGCGGATATAGGGCGCTGAGGTCGCCGACGGCTATAACGTACCTGTAACGAGCAGCCGTAGTATGGTGTAGTAATAACAGGGTAAATCATAGGAGGCAACCATGAACAGGATCGTACACTTCGAAATCAATGCCGCCGATCTCCAGCGGGCGGCGGATTTCTATTCAAAGGTATTCGGCTGGAAAATCGAAAAACGGCCTTACGGCGACGAAGAGTACTGGGTGGTAATGACCGGTGAAAAGGAAATCAAGGAAGCGGGAATCAACGGCGGGCTGGTGAAGCGATTGAAGGAGATCGTGCCGGCGACCGGCACCAATGCGTTTGTCTGTACAATACAGGTTGACGATTTCGATGCAACCGAGAAAAAGATACTCGCCGCTGGAGGAATGGTAGCCGTTTTGAGAACTATAATCGACAATCTGGCCTGGCAGGGATATTTCTTCGATACGGAAGGGAATATGTTCGGGCTGCATCAGACATTTAAAATGGAAAAGGGATAAGAATCGCACGAGGTATGCCTATGAAAGCTATTGTCATACATGAATTCGGTGGACGGGACAAGTTCATCCCGGCTGAAGTTCCGACTCTTGAACCGGGCGACGGTGAAGTTTTGATAAAGGTGAGAGCAGCCGGCGTCAATCGGGTGGATTGGAAAATACGTGAAGGAATGCTGGCCGGCCGGGTGGACCGGGAGGTGACGGCCGGATAAGTCAAAGACGGTTGTTTTTCGGGGAGGATTGATTTTTTAACAGGAAGGAACAAGCTATGGACATAATAGTCTCACATGCAATCGCACAAAAAGTAAGACACAAAACCGTCAACGGCAAATATATTGCTGTCGAATACCGGGAGTGTTCTGTACGCAGTGTTCCGGCTGCTTCACACAATCGGCTGTTTCAGTTATGCTCGAATGTGCAGTTTTAAGAAAACCATTCTTAAAAACTGTAATTGAATTGATCGAAATCCATAAACGGAGCGGGCACAGCCGTCCGGGTTGCCGTTTTACCGGGTAATGGGAAAACCGAAATATCAAATGAAGCAAGCGGCATAAGCTTTGCTTCTTAGTAAATGGAGTCAGGCGGAGTCTTATTCATATATTGCTCTGGGGATGTAAATTCATTCATGGAGTTTAAAATGCAAAGAAAATTTTACATGAGCATCGTGTTTCTGTTTACGGCAGCATTTTCTTTTGTTTTTGCCCAGAGCCATACCGGAAAAATAAAACCCGTTAAAAAATCAAAATCAATTCTCATTCTTAAAGATTCAAGTAACCTGGAAACGGCCGTTTCGCAAATTTTAAGGGATTCTCTTTTAAAATTAGGTTACCAGGTGAAAGAAACGGCGCTTGCCGATGCCGGCAGGGAAAAGGCGTCTTCATACAAGATTTCGATCATCTTCAACGCGATTAATCCGGGTCGTGAAATTGATCCCCGTATCAGGAAATTCATTGAATCGAAGGGTACTGCATCATCCAAAGTTAATGTATACACCGTCTGGGGCACCGTCTATGACAAACAGGATAAAAGAGTTGATGCAATGAGTCAGGCTTCCAAGGCGCTTCGTCCGCAATTGATCGCGGATCACATACTGCGGTCGCTTGAACTGTAGGTGACTTGTCCGTTTTGCGGGGGAGTGATGTGGGAACGTGGTGGAGGGGGGCATCAAAGTCTCCGATGAATTCGTACAAGGGAAGGATAAAATGGATTTAACGAAAAAACACTGCGTCCCCTGTGAAGGGGGTACGAGCCCGCTCTCGAACAATGTCGAAGACGAGCTTCTAAAGAAGACGCCCGGCTGGATCATCGACCGGTTGCTCGAGCATAAAATCAAAAGAGTCTTCACGATGAAAACGTTCGCCAAGGCAATCGAATTCGTCAACAAGATCGCAACCGTCGCCGAACAGGAAGGCCACCATCCCGACCTGTACATCAGTTATCGGAAAGTGACCGTGGAGCTCTGCACGCACGCGATTCTCGGACTGTCGGAAAACGATTTCATCATGGCCGCGAAAATAAACGAATTGACCGAATGATTCAGGGTCTTCCCGGTTCGATCGCCACCGTCATATCAAAGGAGGAGAATCGCATGTCGGCCACACCTTCAACAATGATATCGCTCGGAACCGAAGCGCCTTTTTTCGATCTGAAGGGGTGCGATGGGGAACGGCACACACTCGATGAATTCAGCGACGCTCCGGCACTGCTCGTCGTGTTCATGTGCAACCACTGTCCCTACGTAAAACATATCCGGAGGGAAATGGTCGAACTCATCTCCGAATGTCAGAAAAAAGGCGTCGCCGTCGTGGGCATCAATTCCAACGATGCGGAGACGTATCCCGATGACGGTTTCGACCGGATGATCAAGGACGCATGGGATTTCTCCTACACCTTTCCCTACCTGGTTGACGAGACGCAGGTGGTGGCAAAGGTTTACGGTGCCGCATGCACGCCGGATTTTTTCATCTTCGACAGGGAACGGAAACTCGCGTACCGCGGACAGATGGACGACAGCAGGCCGGGGAACGAAATTCCCGTAACGGGAAAAGACCTGCGGGCCGCGCTGGACGCCGTTTTGAACGGACTTCCGGTGCCGGTTACGCAGAAGCCGAGTATCGGATGCAATATCAAATGGAAAAAAGGCAACGAGCCGGAGTACTTCTACGGGCCGTTATGATCAACCGGAAAGTCTTTCCCGCCGCTCCTCGCGCCATGGAGGCGACCGGCCTCTATATCGATCTGTATGAATTGACCATGGCGCAGGCGTATCACCGTGACGGTATGGCCAAAAAGTCAGCTTTCGAGGTGTCGGTCCGGAACCTGCCGCCGGACTGGGGATTTTTCATCATGGCCGGTCTCGACAAGGTCGACGATTATCTGAAATCAATCCGTTTTTCGGAGAACGATCTTACCTATCTCAGCTCCCTCGGCATGTTTTCACCGGATTTTCTGGTTTACCTGTCAACATTCCGGCCGGAGGTGAAGGTACGTGCCTTGCCGGAAGGTACCGTCTTCTTTCCCGGCGAGCCGGTGGTCGAGGTTCTGGGGCCTATCATCGACGCTCAGGTCCTTGAGACCTACCTGCTCAATATACTCGGATTTTCCATACTTGAAGCGACGCTTGCCGCGAGAATCATTTATGCCGCATCAGGTAGGCCGGTGGTCGATTTCGGGCTAAGACGGGCGCAGGGTCCCGTCGCCTCGCTCCGCGCCGCACGCGGCGCACGGATGGCCGGATTCGCCGGCACGAGCAATGTTTACGCATCGGAACTGCTCGGATTCGAGGCTTCGGGCACCATGGCTCATTCGTTCGTCCAGTCGTACCCGACCGAGCGCGAGGCGTTTCAGGCATTCACCGACATATATGGTGAGAAATCCGTCCTTCTCGTCGATACGTTCGATTGCCGCAAAGGCATCCGCATCGCCGCCGAGGTCGCCCGGCGGAATCTTGCCGACAGAAGCATCAAAATAACGGGAATACGGATCGACAGCGGCGACTTTGTCGCGTTGAGCCGGTATGCCCGGAAACACTTCATTGAAAACGAGGCGCCGTTTCTCAAAATATTCGCGAGCGGTGGCCTTGATGAATATACGATCCACGAGCTTGTCAGAGAGGGGGCGGAGATCGACGGATTCGGTATCGGAACACGCTTCGCGACCTCCCACCGGGCTCCGAGCCTTGATATCATTTACAAACTGGTGGAATACAACGGCAAGCTTTCCTCCAAGCAATCGACGGCGAAGGCAACATTGCCCGGAAGAAAATCAATAATCAGGCATCGCACCGAAAACGGTATTTACGACTTCGACGGGGTCGTTCCTTTAGGAACTCCCGGCGACCTTCTGCACTCATTCAACGGAGCGGAGGACATGGTGCGGATAAATCAACGGTTGAGCGCTGAGCTGGGACGGCTGGACGGTCCGATAAAGGATCTGAAAAATCCCGCAAGCTATCCGGTCAGATTCGAAACAGCCGATACGGAAAAACGAGGTTGAATAATGCTTGCCCTCATAAGCGACATTCACGGCAACCTCGAAGCCTTGACGGCTGTACTCGACGATATCGCCCGTTTTCAGGTCGAGGCGATATACTGTCTGGGTGATATCGTAGGCTACGGTCCCGATCCCGAGGCATGCATTGACATAGTGATGGAAAAAGCCAGGATAACGCTCATGGGAAATCACGATTCTGCCTTGTTGCACGGTCCCGAGGGTTTCAATCCCGTTGCCGCGGGCGTCATTTATCTGACCCGGGAAAGAATGGAGTCCCGCGACAACCGCGCCTGCTACCTCTTGTTTGACGAAAAGGAGCGGACGGTCCATTGGCGCAGGGTTGAATACGA
>JAFGNB010000167.1 GCA_016927235.1 Chitinispirillaceae bacterium | reverse complement strand
TATTTCCCATCTTGAATGTTTCGCCGGAAGTGTAATTGACCCCTGCTCCATCTTCACTGGTATTCCAC
Source organism: Chitinispirillaceae bacterium (assembly GCA_016927235.1). Classification (GTDB taxonomy): domain Bacteria; phylum Fibrobacterota; class Chitinivibrionia; order Chitinivibrionales; family Chitinispirillaceae; genus JAFGNB01. The sequence continues at coordinate 9,931 of JAFGNB010000167.1, read as the reverse complement.
CCGGTAAAGACCGCACCTGTTTTTACCAGGTCGCCGGTATTTCCTTTCACGGTGACGTTCATCCCCTTGGAATAAATGCTATCATCGACAGGGACCGATCCGCCGGTATTCCCGTTGCCGTCGTAGAGAACGGTGCAGGGTGGATTGAAGGTTATGGTAAGGGATTTTGTCGCTTTGTTGGCATTCTCCGAAGCATCGGTCGCCGTGATGACGATGGTATTGTCGACTTCCCGCTTGAGCCCTCTGACGGTCACTGTATACTGTCCGCCCGTCAATGAAGCGGGGAATCTGTTTCCGTCTATAACCGCCTCGACTGAGGCGATTCCGCCGGCATCGGTACAGATTACCGCAATGGTGAATGAATCGGCGGTCGAGACGGCGCTTTCGGCAGGAGGCGTCGTCAGGACGATCGACGGCGGCGTAGTGTCGACGGCGTTGTGTTCAACAATCAACTCGATGACCAGCGTGTCCGCGTCGCCGTGCGGGTCTCGCGCAGTAACGGCAACATTGTGCCTGCCGATTTCCATTTCCGTTGCCGTGAATGTGTAATTGACTCCGGCAACGGTATCGCCCGCCGGAGGTCCCTCAAGCAGATTGTACGTCAACAAATCGCCGTCAGGGTCGCTGCAGATATCGGAAAGCTTCAATGAATATGACGCGGTATCGTTTATTGAAACCTGAAGCGTATCGACACTCCAGCGGGGAGCGCTGTTAACGTCCTCTGGTTGAGAAACCGTTATTGTTATATCAATCGAGTCGCTCAAGGCAGGATTTCCGTTGTCAGTGACGGTGAAAGTCACGTTGTGCGTGCCGATGGAACCTTCGGCGGCGGTCCATATGAACAGGGAATCATTCTGAATTATTGATCCTTCAGGATTGCCGGACATCGACAACAGCAGATTCTGTCCGGTATCATTATCCGAAGTCCTGATGATAAGCGTGCACGTTTCCATTGGCCGTATAGTCGCATGACCTTCGACACTGATTGAAGGTTTACTGTTCGTGGCTGCAGCAGAGGCGGGAACAATCGTTATATTCGCGGTAATTGCTTGGCGGTCCAGCGTAGTGAACGGCGTAAAAACTGCGGTCCAGATACCGGCAGAATCAAAGACATACTCCGTCCATGCAGTATCGGAGTGTTCGGTTTTAAAATAGTTTTTGAATGTCGTTTCGAATTCAGGCTGTCCCTTATAGTCTATCACCAGACGAATGGAATCGAAATAGGCGGGGAGTATGAGTGCAGCACCTATTTTAATCTTTTTTCCAGCGGTATCGATGACGGAATGCGGGTGAACAACACCGTCGGGTGTCTTAAATATAACATTGAACTCCGCATACCTTGGATCTTCAAGATTTTCCGGTAAAGTGCATAAGAGCAGCACTGCGGATGCGATCAGGAATAAAAACGCCCATAAAAGTGAAAAAACTGATTTGATCATCAAAAAACTCCTTTATGGGGTGTTGCGCATCCTTGATGATGATACTTCCTTTTCAACAATACACCAGGATCGAAAAATGATAATTGATTTAAAGCTTGTCCATAGATAAAATTTGTAGGCGAAACCGTGCGAAAAAGACATGAACGCGATGTTCGACTCGACTTCGACAGCACTTCAGCCCTTGGAGAGTGCCGAAAGCAACCAGGCATATTAGTGAAAATATGTCGATGGAGAGCGACAAAGTTCATGACATTTACAGCCGGTTGCATACCAATTTTTATCTATTGAAAAGCTCTTATGTTCGGAACAATGGAAAGTGCCAAAAAAATAGTTAAATCCCTTTTCTTGTCAAAACCTTTTATTAATTATCCGAAGATAAAATAATTCGATAATGCATTGGCTGATGTGACGTAGATCACATTTCGTAAAATATTTTAGAAGAGAAAATAAGAGAAAAGAGATAAGGAGTGTTTTTTATCGTAACCTTACCCCTTTGCCGCCTGTACAGAGTGCGGAATCCACAAGGTCTGCGATCAGACGCTCAGGGATACTTCACCGAGTCGGCCAGTGCTTTGAAGAGACTTTTCAACTGTTGAAGCGTGAGCTCCTCCACCCCCATATCCGTATCCGTAACACCGAATTTAATACTATGCGCCTGCCGGTAGGGCAGGTAGCGAAGAAAATTGCCGACGCTGAGGAAGCCGGCGTTTTCGGTGCCGTCGATGCCGTGGCAGGTAACGCTGCTGCATTCGCTTAAATAGATTGAGTCTCCCTCGGCGGCATTGCCGTTTTTTCCAATATTGGAATAGGTGACGGTAGCGTTCGGATAGGCACCCGAAACAGTGAAGTCGTAAAGCTGCTTTACGTCGACAGCCTCGGTTTTCAGGAATTTCGCCAGGTCCCAGATCTGCGCATCGGACAGTATTTCGGCATAATTGGGCATCCGGTCGCCGATGATGCTGTTTGTTTCCGGATCGTAGGTCGAGAGATCCGTTGATAAGCCTCTCCTTATTGCAGGATTGTCGCCGTTTTTAACGGCATTGAACAGGGCGGAACTGCCGGATGCCTTGGCTGACTCATACAGATTAAGATTCGCAATATTCGGTGTCGAAACGGAAGGGGAGTACAGCGCATAACCGCCCGCTCTGCCCAGCAGATCCCAGCCGTGACACATCGCGCATCTGAAGAAATTGGGATATTGATCGAAATATGCGGTATTGTCCTGGTTAAACCCGGTCTCCGCCGCCCAGAATTTAGTATACAGCATACCGCCCATGTACCCGTCCGCAGCGGAAAAGGCCGGGTCGTCGCCGGTTTCCTTGGTAGGGGAGCAGCCGATAATGAGTGATAAAAAGAGAACAATACCCCCCCCGCCCTTTACTCCAATGTGCATTCACTCCTCCTTTGCAGGTATCGTCTGATAAAAATAATGCAATTATTCAGGTATATAGAATTCAGGAGTCGGAATTCTGAATCTACCAAATCTTGAGATCTTCCGGCTGGTTCCCGCATTCTGAATACTGAATTCTGTCTTCTGAATACCTGAATAGTTAAAAGAGAATCTATATATTCCCGCGTGGATAAACCAGATAATTCCACACTTTAAAGGGGACGTTTTGCCGCGTGAAATCGCTTGTAGAAGTCTTACTTCTCTATCTTGAGTAGGATGCTCCTTATGCAGACATACATTTGACCTAAGAAATTGATGCTACGGTTGATTTTCATTGAAAGACTCATTATATTGGAAATGATTCTCCGGTTCTTTTCGGGGAGCGTGGGGTGAGGCGGAAGGTGTGCGATAAGAATCGCACATTTTTCGAAGAGTGGGGCATTACATTTAAGATCAAGGAGGTACGGCATGGACAGAAGAGATCTCTGCAAAATGGGGGTGGCAGGCATCGGTACTATGGTCTTTTCCAGACCGGTGAGGGCAATGGAGAAGTTCACCAAGGCATCAGAGAAGAAAAAATGGGTGATACTCTACGGTACCCAGTGTGGTAGTACCGGGGAGTATGCAGGATTTATCAATGAAGGATTGGGCGGAATTGCCGATGTGGTTGATATTGCCAAAACCACACCTAACGTGAGTGATTATGAATTTTTTATTATCGGAGGGTGGATTAATTCAGGTAATTTGACGCCGTCGAGCATAACAAACTTTGTCAGCAGTAATAAGGAAGCGTTGAAAACAAAAATCATGGGTCTGTTCACCGTGTGCGGAAATAATGGTAAACCGGTTGAAGCTAAACAAATTAAAGATTATTTGACTGATAAGCTGGTAAAGACCTCTGGAGTAACCGATAAACCCGCTAAACTTTTTAACGGTAGGGCGGGTAACAATTGTAAACCTCCCTATACATATGATCTCGTCAGCGAAGACGCCGGCATCGCCTTCGGGCAGGAGATCCAGGCTACCGCGACGAAGGGCGTTCAGCAGGCCTTCCCGCAACGTTTCGAGCTTTATCAGAACAGCCCCAATCCGTTCAATCCGACAACGACGATCCGTTACAGCATTCCTCATACCGCCGAGGTGGTGCTGAGCGTCTGCGCTCTTGACGGGAGGAGAATGGCCACGCTGTTTTCGGGCACACAGGCTGCGGGCACCTATGAAATGACATGGGACGGCAGCAGGCTCGCGCCCGGCTTTTACCTCTATCAGCTGGAAGCGGGAGGGTTCAGGCAGCTTCGGACCGCGAGAAGGGTCGGCCGCTGAAAAAGGGGCGAGGCCGGTTCCCGTTATTCGTTACTTTTAGTGAATGAGCACGCGAGCGGCAACAGCGCCGTGGTGAATATTCATGCCGTTGCCGTGCGTACGACCTTCCTTGCGAACATGCCCCCGTCCTGTTGTTTTTTCCTCCCCAAGCAACTATTTTGAGCCGGATGCTCAGGCGAACGGCACTTTCCGGGGAGCGGAAGCATCGTCACGTTTTCCCGGGCCGCACCATCGGACAGGCTTGACAAATTCATGAAAGCGGCGAATGCGGTTATGAAGCGGTTATTTAAACTATGGCACTGGGTTCTCTGGAACCACCTGAGCCGGCCCTTTTTCGTTGAGCCGTTTCTGGTCCCGCGGTATCATTACGCCGGTACTCCGGAATCACAGCCGTTTCCCAGACCGCCCTTCCTTGTCATCGGCAATCACGGCACTTTTTTCGATCCGTGGATCATCGGTTCGTTCAGCCGGTATCCGTTTTATTTCATGACCAACGACGACGGCTTCCGCGGCAATCCGGTCACGCGATGGTACCTCCGCGGCATCGGCGCTTTTCCGAAGCGTAAAGGAGCCTCGGACTACCGGGCCATGAAGACGACTGTCGAGCTGATCAGAGGCGGCAACGCCGTGTGCATCTTTCCCGAAGGGCAGACGACCTGGGACGGCGAGACGCAGCTGATCTACGCCGGAATCGTGAAACTGATAAAGCGGCTCGCCTGCCCGCTGGTTACTGTGCACCTGCAGGGTAATTTTCTTACCAAACCGTGGTGGGCGAAAACCCTCCGCACGGGAAGAATCCTCGTAACCGCTACTGTCCATACTCCTGAAAGCATACGGCGGCAGACCGAGGACGAACTTCTGTCCACCGTCACGCGATCCATTTACCAGAACGATATCAAAGACCCGGATAACCTTGCCGCCCCCTTCAGCGGCGTCAACCTCGCAACCGGCCTGGAACGGCTCGTCTGGATCTGCATGCAGTGCGGCGCCGAAGACACCCTTTCGACAAGCGGCGACACCGTCTCCTGCTCCGCCTGCGGTTGTTCCTGGCGGATCGACGCTCACTGCCGCCTCACCGCCCTGCAGCCCGGCACGGCCTGCTGCGGCGATCTGAAGGACTGGGTCGAGCTGCACAAGGCGCGGGTCAGGGAAGCCGTCGCCGGGCAGCAGGAAATCCTCACCCAGAGCGACGGTGTCGTCCTGCAGCGGGAGAACGACCGCGGCAGGTTCATCGACGGCGACCGGGGAAGGTTGACGCTTACGGCAGCGGCCCTGCGGTTCCGGGGCGCCGGGTCGACCGTCGAATGGCCGCTCACCGAAATCGAGGATTACGTGATACAGAAAAAAGACATTGTTGAATTCCGCCGCGGCACGACCTATCACCGCTTCGCCTTCTGCGGAAAAAGCCCGATGAAATGGATTTTTTACATGCGGTACTGCAAGGGATACGAGCAGTGCGAGAAACGGGGATATTTGTAGGGAATATTCTTTCCTTATATTTTTATACGGCGTACAGTGAGCGCTTCATATCCCCGCCACCCGTTCCTCGCTGATCACGGCGCACCTGAAATGACCCTTCGGGCACTGCTTACGGCCGTGGGATCCGCAGGGCCGGCAGGAAAGCGTTTCTTCCGTTTCGACGACACGGCCTTCGGCGCCGAGCGGCCCGAAGCCCAGCGCCGGAATCGTCGAACAGAACACCGCCGTTACCGGTGCGCCGACCGCCGAGGCGATGTGGAGGGGCGCCGAGTCGTTGACATAATTCATGCGGGCCCTGGCGATGAGTGCGGCCGACTGCAGGAGGGTGAGTTCGCCGGCCCGGTTGACGACCTTGGGATGGCGGGAATGCTCCCTGATCCATTCGCAGGCCCCGCGGTCGGCGGCTCCGCCGATCAGGCAGACGGTCGTTGCCGGATCGAGCAGGCCGATCACCTTCGCCCATTTTCCGGGGGGATACTGTTTTGTAAACCAGACCGACGTGGGAGCCACCGTGACGTACGGTCCGTCGATTGCCGCCCGTTCGAAATCTTCCTGCGACGGATAGAGCCGCGGCATAACGCGTTCAGTGCCGGGTGCAATACCGCTCAGAAGCCCCAGGAAGAGATCGACCTCGTGCGTCAGGCCCGCTGCGGGATTGATTGCGTAAGGGTAGCGGCGGGTGAAGAACCGGGAGAGGGGGCTTGTGGAAAACCCGATCGTCTCACGCGCTCCGGAGAGCAGGGTGACGAGCGCCATGGTATGATGGCGATGAAGGTTGATGCAGAAATCGTAGTGTTCGCTGCGGATATTTTTAATGAGGGGGAGAAACCGCCGGCAGGCGTCCTTCCGTTTATCCCATACATAGAGGTTTCCGAGGTACGGGTGGCGATCGAAAAGCCCCTCATTTCCCTTACGCACCATCAGATCGATCGTGGAGCGGGGAAAGAAGGTTCTCAGCTTCTCGATGACCGCCGTGGCGAGAATCGTGTCCCCGGTAAAGGCGGTCTGGATCAGGAGGAATCGGGGAGGGGAGGCGGGGGTGTCGTCAACGGACATGGGATTTTTCCCCGCCATTGATATCAACCGCAGCGTGCTCAGAGAACGCAGAGTAAAAAGAGAACCCTTTCATCCCTTAAAAATAGTATTCCCGTCGCCGCGGAGGGAGGCGGTTACTCGTTTCCGCCGCGCTCGCAGGACGCCATACCGAAACGGTTGATTTCGAAGTATATTTCCTTTTAACCGTCTCCGGCTTCAGGACGGCATATACCTGATGATAGAATTATTGAAGGAGAGAATATGATTCGTTTCCTTAAAGCGTATATCCGCTCGATGCGCCTGTATTACTCCTTCATTACCGGCATCGCAGGCTGGCTCGGGGTCGCCTATTATGAGTATCTCGCAACGGTATCGCCTGAACATACCACCGAGGTCGCTCCTGCGCCGGAAAAAAAACTCATTATTTTAACGCTGCTTTTTTTAAGCTGGGGCATCAATCAGATCATCAACGATTACCTTGGCCTCAACGAGGACCGGGTGAATGCGCCGCACCGGCCGATGGTGACCGGTGAGCTCAATCCGACCGGCGCGCTCCTGCTTTCAGGTTTTTTATTGGTTGCAAGCGGATTGGTGACATGGTTCTATCTGGAACCGGTTGCGCTGATTTTCCTGATTGCCGGTGTACTGTTGAACATCATGTACGAATATGCCAAGGGGTACGGCATCCTGGGAAACATCGTATTCGGATTGATGATCACCATGGCGCCGCTTTTCGGCGGTTATGCATCGGGACCCACGGCCGGCACCGTCCTCATGCCGCATCGTATCTCCGTACTGCTGCTGGTCTGGCTGATCAACGGACTCATGACATTCTATACCTATTTCAAGGATTATTCCGGGGACAAGGCTGCGGGGAAAAAGACGGTGGTGGTGAAATATGGAATCGAAAAAAGCAGGATTCTTGCAGTGGTCTCCGCGTTTCTCCCCACCCTGCTCTTTTTGTTCCTTCGCAGTACCCGCCTGCACACCACACCGCTCAACAACACGTTTCTTATTCTTGCAGGGCTCACCGTTTTCCTGCAGATCTGGACCGGGGTGCTTTACTTTAAGAATCCGAAAGGGATAAAAACCTACGCATCGCTTGAGACCAATTTCAGGGCGTGCGCCTGCGGCCAGGCGACCCTGATTGCAATTTTCAATCCGGATGTGGCCCTGTGGCTCTTTATCTTTTCCTATATATTCGTCGGGTTTCTCTTTGACCTGCACGCCAATCCCCGGAGTTGACATGTCGCTCTTCGAACCGGCGATGATGGGGAGGCTTTCGGTGAAGAACCGGATCGTCCGCTCCGCCACCTACGAGGGGCTCTGCGACCGCAACGGCGTTCCGACCCCCGGATACGGCGAGATGTACCGCGCGCTTGCTGCGGGAGGCTGCGGAACGATCATCACCGGTTTCGCGTACGTCACCCGGCAGGGGAGGGCGATTCAACCGCTCCAGGCGGGAATTGACAGTGATGACAGGATCGATGCGTACCGGCGGGTAACCGATGAGGTGCACTGCCGCGGCTGCAGGATCATACTGCAGATCGCCCACACCGGCCGCCAGACCAGAAGCGGCATGACCGGTGTACCGGTAGTCGGCGTCTCCCCGGGCGCCTCCCGATACTTCCGGGAACAGCCGCGGGTATTGTCTGAAAATGAAATAGGCGTTATCGCGGAACAGTTTATCGAGGCCGCGGTACGCGGGGAGCGGGCGGGATTCGATGGAGTGCAGCTGCACGCGGCGCACGGGTATCTGTTGCATCAGTTCCTCCTGCCCTCAATCAACAGGCGCCGGGATGCGTACGGTGTCGACCCTTCGACCGGCCTGGCGGTGCGCTTTTTCGAGGAGGTTATCGACGGCATCAGGCGGCACTGTTCCGGGGCGTTCGCGCTTCTGGTGAAGCTGAGCGGAGCGGTTGACGGCGTACCCTTTTCGCTTAAGCAATTCGCCGGCCTGATCTCCTTTCTTGATGCGAAAAAGATCGACGGCATCGAGATCAGTTACGGCACCATGGAAAACGCGCTCAACATTTTCAGAGGGACTTCCATTCCGCTGGACGACATTCTTGATCACGACCCGGTGTATCGGTTGAACAACCTGCTGGCCCGGTTTTTGTGGAAGCACGTTGCCGCACCGGTCCTCAGCGTGCGAATACGACGTTTTGAACCGATGTATAATCTATTTTATGCGGAGATCGCCAAACGGTGTACGTCGATACCGGTCATCAGCGTGGGGGGGTTCAGAAACGGCGATGAACTGCAGCAGGTTGTCGCGTCGGGAAAGGTTGATTTCGTGAGCATGTGCCGCCCGTTTATCGCCGAACCCGATATCGCCGTAAAAATGATGCATGAGTCGACGTACCATTCCCGGTGCCACAGCTGCAATCGATGCGCGGTAAGTGCCGGGAGCGAACTTCCGACGCTGTGTCGGCGCGGATAATCGTTGTGGCGGGGAGGGACGGTAATGACGCTTGAGGAACGGGTGATCGCGGTGATCCGCGAAAACAGCGAGGAGCGCTGCGCGGTGACGCTGCTTGCAGATTTACAGAAGGATCTCGGCATCGATTCGTTCGGGAGGATCATGATCATAAACGGCATCGAGGACGCTTTTTCGATAACGATTGATGAAAAGGATCTCCCGGCGATCAGAACGGTCGCCGATATCGTCGCCATGCTTCGCACCACCTACGGAATCAATGAACAGGGCGGCTGCAGTGACCGGACGTGACCTGCTCGACGATCTGTCGATCGACCTGAGCCCTGCCGCCGAACTCGGCTTCAACCCCTTCTATCCGCGGGCCGAGGCGCGCTCAGGGGGAAAGGTATTGATCGGCGGGACCTGGTATGTCGACCTCGCCTCCAACGACTACCTCGGTCTGGCGACCGATGAACGTTTACAGGAGGTGTACCGTGATGCGCTCGCACGGTTCGGCGTTTCGCTCTGCGGCACCCCGATCGCCGCGGGGGGCAACAGGGAGGCGGCGCGTATGGAGGAGCGTCTCGCGGCGTTTGTCGGCTGCGAGGCGGCAATGGTGTTTCCCTCGTGCTATCAGGCGAATACGTCGCTGCTTTCGTCGATCCTCGACAAGGACGATCTGGCGATCATCGACCACTTCGCCCATGCATCGCTCATCGAGGGGGTAAAGGCGAGCGGATGCCGCATTATGCCCTTTGTCCATAACAGCGTCGACCATCTGGAAAAGCTGCTCGGAAGGCCCCGCCCCTTCCGCCGCACCGTGGTGGTGACCGAATCGGTTTTTTC
>JAFGNB010000166.1 GCA_016927235.1 Chitinispirillaceae bacterium | reverse complement strand
GATTGAATAAATGTTTGTTTTTTCCTCTCAGGAGGATGTATGAAATTGTGCAGGTATTTGGTTCTTCCGGCGATTTTCGCTTTCTCACCAATGTCATGGGGGGGCACCCTTAGCCTGGTGGGAGGTATTTCGGGAAATTTCGAATTTGGCTGGTTCGGGGAGGCCTGGAACTCGGGAAAGAGCCAATGGTGCGGTGACACGCTCATGCACGACTCCACTCCCGACACGACGACAACGCTTCCCGATACCATACGCGATTATTTTGTATCGACTCCACCAATGTCAGACACCGTGATAACAACGGAGTCTTCCGTATTAATAGACAGTCTGCAGATTACCACAACCTCCATCCAGACCATAACCGTTATAAGCGACAGCGCCAATGATCCTCTCGTCGATCTTATCAACAGCTATACCACCATTATTGACAGCAACATTGTGGTTCCATGCATTTATATGGATTTTATCACCGATACCGGAGGGATCACTCCGGAGGCCAGTTATTGCAATTATTACTATCGATTCAGAGATTGGTATGCACAATTACCGTTTGTGTGGAGCAACTGGCAGGGGCTTGATTCCGCTACCGTAAGTCCTTATAAATCTCTTCTGGTAACGTATAAGGGCCTCCTGCCCGTTCACCGGATCCAGATAAATTTCTTTTACGGGACCTGGGGATCCCTAGCCGATACGGCAGCCAATTCTCAGAAACGCGGAGACGGTGTCGGAATCTTGAATGCATCACCGGAATGGCAAACGGTAGTTCTCCCGATTCCCGATTCCGTCCAATTGCTCAGCATAACCGGTATTATCCTTGCCATTGAAAACGTTCCGGACGGCGGCGGCGACAGCACGAGTGCGGTCGGAAATCTGAAGGTCGCCGAGATTTCGCTGCTCTCCCCCGATGAAGCGGTACGAAATCCCTTTTCCCGGCACGGCTTCCGGCAGGACCTCTTCCACTTCACGCCGAAAATCGCCGGCCGGGTGGAGGTGTCGGTTTACTCTTTGAACGGGGTACTGCTCGGCACGAAAACCCTGAGTGTCGACCCGTCGACTTCCTACTCTGTACGACAGCTTGCCGACGTGCGGAACGACCGGACGCCGACTCAGGTCAGGATTGTTAAAATCAAGGGAGCGGGAGTGAACCTTAGCGGGAAGATCTGGTAAAAACAGACGACCGGGAAGAGAGGCTCCCCCCTCATCAGCAGATTTCTATCGCCTCACCCCACCTTGTCGCCCCCGGCGGAAACGGGGATGATGAGGTGAGAAGAGAAGGGCCTACTTCACAATAACTGCGCGTGAGGTAATGACTTTTTCCCCTGTCTTCACGCGGAAAAGATACGCCCCGCAACCGGCATCGATGCGATTCAGATCGACCTTTTCGGCAATACCCGACTGCCGCAGCAGTGCCTTTCCGTTCACGCCGAACGCTTCAAGCGAATAGGACGTCGGGCGGGAAAAGGTGATACGGTTGTTCAGAATCGATCCCCACTGGCCGGGCTGAACCGTCTTCTCTGTTATTGGGACAGGGTCGGTATAGGTGATCGCAATATCATCGACCCAGAGCGTGCCCCCTTTTGCAAGCGAAATAATCAGGTTGAAGACGTTCGCACTGTCTGCAGATGTGCCGGTCATTGAGATTTCCGTCCAGGAAGAAACGGTTCCAGGATCGTTTCCCCACATGCTCAGCCACTCCCGGTCGATCCAATTCCAGTCGGGAGCCTTCAAGGTCGCCTGCTGCAGATTGAACATACCATTCCAGTAAACGGGCATTTCGCTGTATTTTACCCAGGCGGTAATTGTAAATAATTTATTGGTCGGGAGGTTGGACACCGCTCCGGAAATAGTATGTGAAGGGGCTTCATCCGACGTATCAAGCGGAGCGGTAATCTCCATCTTGAGACACCCGGTGCCGCTGTGGGCGCTGTCCGTATCCTGAGAGATGATATAAAGTTCGCCCCCGGTTGAGTCTTTGTCAAAACTCCAGTCTGCGAAAGTGCCCGCATCCGCATTATACGTTTCGAAACCGGCATTCTTCAGTGTCGCGATCTGACCGAAACCGTTGCCTGCAAAAAGGAAAAAGAGTGCAGACAATAACGATATGGTTTGAATTGACTTTCTGCTGTACATACAACGGTTCTCCTTTGTAAGGTAAGAGTGTTGTAGGAAGTCATTTTGATATAAATGGAGCCTCATCAAAGGTTGCCAGATTCTTCCTTTTTAGCCAGGCCTCACTATGGCATCCCCCCCTAATATAATAAAAATAATTCCCCCGCCTGGCTCTTTTTTCTCCTGCGAGGCGTCATCAATACCGGTTATTCTTGCGCGATTACGGCAGGTCGGTGCCGGAAGAAATGAATGGGCGATATTGTAGAGACGCTATGCCATAGCGTCTCTACTAGTTGTCCACCCTCATTGCCCATTTCCCAACGCACCCCGCCTCGTGCGTGCCCCCCGCGGGGTGTCTGTTGCCCGGCACCGGCGATGCCCGGGGGCCACGCGGAACAGAGGCCTTTAGCTTATAAATAAACTCTGCACAATTTTTTATTCTGTTGAACAAGAATTTTTTATGAGGGGCCTTCGGCCCCCTGTTGTCGCTGCCGCTCTTTAAGCGTAATGAATCCAGCGCTCCGCACTGTTTTTCTATAACCGCTTTGCGGAGATACCGGTTGCAGTAACAATCCCGGCGAGTGTGGTACGCTGATGAAACGGTCGTTGCACGTAATGGCGCATGGTGATTTCTCTTTCTTAAAAAAAGCTGATTGTCTGCCACGCATGGCCGGTTTCTCCTGCAACCCCTCCCGGGCATGCTCCCCTCTGGCGGCTTCGTCCCGCTGGTCGGGATCAGCCGACATTTGGACGGTGAGCTTGTCGAAACGGCCCGGCACCGGAGGTATCCCTTTAGGTGGGGGAGTCGGGGTGAGGCGATAAAATGCCGTAAGGGAACAATGGTTAAATGCTAATAAAGTATGAATAAATTGTTTTTTTTCAGAATAGGCTATTATTTTCTTTCAGCGGCAATAGTGCCGTACTCATGCGCCATTGTAAAAAAAAAGGAGTTGTTCGATGAAACGCCGTTTAATTCTAGTCGCGCTGTTCGCAGGCGCCTGTTCTTTCCCCTCGCAGGCCCAGACGGGCCCGGCGATTACCGGTCGCGTGATATCGGCAGGTGCGGCTCCCGTGCAGGATGCGTCGGTCTCCCTGCGGGTAAAGGGAATATCGGCGGTTACCGACGGATCCGGCAAATTCGTTCTGGACGTATCCTCGCGGACGTCGTCCGGCGGCGTGCGGTCGGCGCCTCGATCAACGGTGCGCTTCAACGGAAGCGGACTCTCCTTTGTCGTTACCGCACGGGAAAAGGTACGCATTGACCTGTACGATATCCGCGGCAGGGCGCTGGGCACGGTTGCCGATAAAAAGTACGGAGCGGGGAGACACGTCGTTCCGGCGTCGCTGTTTACAGAAAACAGCCGCACCCCGGGGCTTTTCATCGCCGAAATTCGGAAGGGGGGCGAGCGGCATTTTGTCGGTATCGCTTCGGCCGGCAAACGAAGCTCCCTGATCGGCGGGAGCGGGGTCGTTGCCGCTTATCAAAACCGCGGTTTTTACAGATATGCCGCGGCAGCGGCTGATGTTGTGGATGTGCTGATCGTTTCGAAGCCCTCCTACGCGCCGAGAACGCTCGACATAACGACCTATAGCGCCCAGGATGTGGGCGATATCGTGCTTTCAACCGTTGCCGAAGACTCGGCTGCCGTTGAGCATAACGTCGACTCGCTTCTTGCGTTGTTGTCGAATGCCGAAAAGGCCGGCCAGATGGTGCAGGCGATGAACTCCGCCTTTACGCCGGCCGAAGTGACACACTACGGTTTCGGCTCGCTTTTCAACGGTGGCGAGGAGCCGGTGACACCGAACACTGTCCAGAACTGGGCCAACCGGCTGGATGCGCTCCAGGACGGCGCCCTGGCAGGGGCCCATGCCATTCCCATGATTTACGGTCTGGATGCGGTGCATGGAAACGGTAAAATAGTGGGATCCACGATTTTTCCCCATAATATCGGACTGGGGTGCACAAACGATACGGCAATCGTGGAGCAGGTCGGCCGTGTAACGGCCATCGAATGCGCGGCGGTGGGCGTGCACCTTACCTTTGGGCCGTGCATTTCCGTGGTACGCGACGAACGGTGGGGGCGGACCTATGAAGGATTCGGCGAGACGCCGGAAATAAACAGCCGGATGGGCGCGGCATTTGTCAGGGGGCTTCAGGGCAACGGCGATCTTTCGAAGCCGAGCGCCATCGCCGCATGCGCAAAACACTATCTGGGCGACGGCGGGACGGCGCGCGGTGTAAACGGCGGCATCACGACGCTTACCGAAGCGTCCATGCGCGCAATCCACTATCCTCCGTACGCTACCTGCGCGCGTGAAAAAACGGCGAGCGTCATGCCTTCGTACAATGCATGGAGCCGTAACGGACAAACGATAAAACAGACCATCGACTCGGTTTCGTTGACGCAGATGCTCAAACGCGACCTCTCCTGGGACGGCTTCATCCTTACGGATTACGACGCGATTCCCCAGGCATTCACCCCCGTCGGCAGCGGGTACAGCGCCCAGAACGTCGGAACTGCGGTCATGGCGGGCGTCGACATGGCCATGATACCGCTAAAAACCAGCGCGGTCCAGTTTATCCAGGCGGTGCAGGACGCCGTAAACAACGGCTTCCTGACGCAGGCACGTCTGGACGACGCGGTGCGCCGGATCCTGCGGATCAAATTCCGCATGAACCTGTGGGGGCATCCGAAATCCCAGCCCACTC
>JAFGNB010000165.1 GCA_016927235.1 Chitinispirillaceae bacterium | reverse complement strand
TTCTCCAAAAACACTTAACAACCTTTTGAGAAATATAGACAATAAAAACGATGCAACAATAAAGATAAAATTTAGTGAGAAATATATATCCTTTACTGGAACCTTTTTTACCCTCTGCTCCAAATTAATAGAAGGACCGTATCCAGATTATTCAAAGGTTATTCCACAGAGCAATCCAAAGGAAGCAATAGTTGGAAGGTTAGATATTCTCAATGCAACCAAAAGAGCTTCGATTCTTTCAAACCAGAAAACACATCTCATTAAATTTGTTATTTCTCCAGGATCAATGGAAGTAATGGTTGTCAATAAAGAAATTGGAGGCGAAGCGAAAGAAACGATAGATGTTGACTATTCCGGAGACGTTCATACTATCGGTTTTAACGCTCAATATTTTACCGAAATTCTTGAAATTATAAAGACCGAAAAGGTTAAAATCAGCATGAATACCCAAATCAGTGCGTGTCTCATATACCCGGTTTATACAAAGCCGGAAGAAAAGGAAAGCGATGATCTTTTTTTGATCATGCCGCTGAGAATAATGGATTCCTGAAAAGAACTATGTATTTAAAATTTCTTCGGCTTGATAATTTTAGAAATTATGAACATCTGCATATTTCCCTTCCAGAAAAAACAGCCGTATTTAATGGCCCGAACGGGTCCGGTAAAACCAGCATTTTAGAGGCCGTACACCTTCTCTGTACCGGTCGATCGCAAAAAAACGCCCACCGAAGAGACATGGTACGCCACCAAAGCGAGATTGCTCATCTTGAAGGAGAGTTTGTTTCGGTATCAAATGGTGAGAAAAAGATACTTCGCTATTCATTTAACCGCGAAAACGAGAGCGAAATAACGGTTAACCAACGAAAAATACCCACATTTTCCCAGTGGTACGGCTCTCTTCCTGTTGTTTCAATAGCTCCGGGTGATACAGAGCTGGTCAACGATAATCCTGATGGTCGAAGACGATTCATGGATATGCTTATAAGCCAAATAGATAACCGCTACCTTTTGGCTCTTATCCTTTATCGGAAAAACCTGGTTCAACGAAACAGATTACTCAAAACCGGTGGAGATCCGGTGCTTTTCTCAATCTATGAGAACGCAATGGCTGAAAACGGGGCGTTGTTGGTTGAAAAACGGGCTGAAATCATTCAGCAATTGGGTATTTTAAGTTCGTCGTTGTATACGGAACTCTGTGGTGGAAAAGAGCGATTTTCACTGGTATATCATAATGGTTTTATTCCTGATAATTGTGGTGGAAAATCGTGGAAAAATGTATTTTATACCATGCTTTCAGAAAGAAGGATAAGAGAACGGGAGATTGGTTTTTCTTCGTTCGGTCCACATCGAGATGACCTGTTTCTTACCATCGACAAAATGGCCGCAAGGGTTTTTTCTTCGCAGGGTCAGTGCAGGGCCATTGCCCTTTCGCTCAAACTCGCATCGGTGCTTGTTATCGAAAAAAACAGCGGAAAGAAACCAATAGTTCTTTTTGATGACGCCGTCTCTGAGCTTGATCCCGTACGAACGTCCCGGGTGTATGATTATCTTCACGACAGGGGCCAGACCCTGATCGCGTCTCCGCATAACGATGACGGCCTCCACAAGGGAGCGCTATGGTACAGGGTGGCGGGGAATACCGCCGTTGCCTATGATCGTTCATAAAAAGGAAGATCCGCAGAAGTTAGGCACGATTATCGACGAGGTGCTTTCTGAACGGGGTTATTTAACGGTTTGCAAGGAGTATGGAATCGTAAGGTTGTGGGCATCAATCGCACCGGAAAAACTGGCAGAGGAGAGCAGGTGCGAACGAATAAGCGATGGTATTTTATATGTGCGTGTGGCATCGGCGTCCTGGCGCCAGGAAGCGGTCTATCTCAAGGAAAAAATCCTCCACCGAATACATCGGGAATTTGGTTGCCCGACCATTAAGGACATCGTCTTTTATTGAGGAAAATTGAAGACTATGAGCGAAACATCTGCGACGTTAACCGGCCATCATGCGTATACCGCGGAGAGCATCAAGACCCTCAAAGGGCTTGATGCCGTCCGTAAAAGACCAGCCATGTATATCGGCAGCACCGGTATCAGCGGGCTGCATCATCTGGTGTATGAAGTGGTTGACAACTCCATCGATGAGGCGCTGGGCGGATACTGTTCTCGGATCGACGTCGCCATTCACGAGGATAACAGCGTCAGCGTCCTTGATGACGGGCGGGGGATACCGGTTGATTTTCACGCGGGCGAAAAAATGTCGGCGTTGCAGCTAGTGCTAACCACGCTCCACGCCGGGGGAAAATTCGACAATTCATCGTACAAGGTGTCTGGCGGTCTCCATGGTGTTGGTGTTTCATGCGTGAACGCGCTCTCTTTAATGCTCAAGGTGGAGGTGTACCGGGACGGAAAGACGTATTTCATGGAGTTTCACCGGGGCGTTCCACTGTCCGAAATCCAGATCATCGGCAAGACGGACAAAAGGGGTACGAGAGTCGTGTTCAAGCCCGACCCCGATATTTTCGAGACGACCGAATTCAGTTTCGACATCCTCTCAAAACGCCTGAGGGAACTGGCGTTTCTAAATAAGGGCATTACCATCACCATAAACGACGAACATGCCGGCGGAAAGTCCCACGAGTTCTGCTATCCCGGAGGGCTTGCGTCGTTTATAAGTTATCTCGACGAAAACAAAACGCCGCTTCACCCCGAACCCATGAATTTTTTACAGGTATCCGAAGGGTTCGAGATCGAAATCGCCATGCAGTATAACGACCAGTACATAGAAAATATATTTTCTTTCGTAAACAACATCAACACCGTTGATGGCGGAACGCATCTTTCCGGGTTTAAAAAGGGGCTAACCCGCGCCATCAACAACTACATCGATCAGAACAAACTGCTCAGGAACAATAAAATAGAGATTAAAGGAGAGGATTTGCGCGAAGGACTTACCGCCGTCATCAGCGTTAAGATCCCCAACCCGCAGTTCGAAGGCCAGACAAAGGGCAAACTGGGAAACTCCGAGGTCGCGGGATACGTCGAGACGTTCATGCTTGAAAAACTGGGGTCGTTTTTGCTTGAAAACCCGTTAATTGCCAGGCGAATCGTTGACAAATGCGTCAATTCCGCAATAGCGCGCGAAGCGGCGCGCAAGGCGCGCCAGCTTGCACGGCGCAAAACCGTCATGGATGGGGGAGGGTTGCCGGGAAAACTGGCCGATTGCTCCGAGCGCGATCCGTCAAAATGTGAAATTTTCATCGTCGAGGGTGACAGCGCCGGCGGCAGCGCAAAGATGGGACGCGACAGGAATTTCCAGGCGATATTGCCGCTCAAGGGGAAGATCCTCAACGTTGAAAAAGCGCGCATGGACAAGGTAATATCCCACGAAGAGATACAGATCATCGTACAGGCGCTTGGCACCGGTTTCGGTGTCAGCGAATCCGGCGACGAGGACGAAGGGTTCAACCTGGCAAAACTCCGGTATCATAAAATAATCATCATGACCGATGCCGATGTCGACGGGTCGCATATCAGAACCCTTCTGCTCACGTTTCTGTTCCGCCATATGCCGGGGCTCATCGAAAACGGGCATGTATTCATCGCCCAGCCGCCGCTCTATAAAGTCAAGTGTGGCAAGGAGGATAGATACTGTTTCAGCGACGAAGAGAAGGACCGCCTCCTCGGGGGGTGGAACGACAAAAAGAACGTGACGGTCCAGCGGTACAAAGGCCTCGGAGAGATGAACCCGGACCAGCTTGCCGAAACCACCATGAACATCGACACGAGGATCCTTCTCCAGGTCAAGCTTGAGGATTTTGTAGAGGCCGACCGCATTTTCACCATGCTCATGGGCGAAGAGGTTGAACCGCGCAGGAAATTCATCGAGGAAAACGCGCATAAAGTGAAAAACCTGGACATCTGATGGGCGAAACGAAACGGAAGAAAACCGTCGCACCCTTCGATGACGCGACGATCCTGCTTACCAACGACGATGGCATTGCGGCGACGGGCATCGACCGCCTTTATCGGGCGCTGGCCGCAAGAAACCGGGTGGTCGTTGCCGCACCCGACAGCGAGCAGAGCGGCGTGGGTCACGCTTTTACCTTCAACCGGCCGCTCCATTACGAGCGGGCGCCGTTCTGCGGAGGCGCCGATGCCTATACGGTGAGCGGAACCCCGGTCGACTGCGTCAAGTTCGCGGTAAGCGTTCTCATGCCACGGCGTCCGGCCGCCGTGGTGGCCGGAATGAACATAGGGGAAAACTCCGGTCTTTCCGCCTTTTACTCCGGCACGGTCGCCGCAGCGCGCGAAGGCGCGTTCTGGGACATTCCGAGCATTGCGTTTTCGCTATGCCAGGGGGGTGAACGGCATTTGAACGAGTATGCCATGCTTGCCGCGGACCTTCTTTTTGAACTTATGAAGCATGAAAACCGGAAAAAGAACCACCGGGTTTACTACAACGTCAACTTCCCGGCGTGCGCGCTCGAGCGTTGCCGCGGCCTGCGGATCACCACACAGAGCATGGCGTTTTTCGACGACCGGTATGAAACGATCGATGTCGAGAATCACCACACGAAAAAGGGGTTTGTCATCTACGGAGAGAAAAAAGACATAGAGCGGTCCGCTACCTACGACTCGCGGGCGCTTATGAACAATTTCACAACGATCACACCGCTTTGCTTCGACGCGACAGCCTCCATCACACTGCGGGACAGGCAGCATCTCAAAAGGCGGTTACGGCTTAAGGGACTGAAACATGGACAGTAAGGAAAAAATTCAGCCGGTGTTTATTGAAGACGAGATGCGCACGTCGTATCTCGATTATTCCATGAGCATGATTACCTCTCGCGCCCTTCCCGATGTGCGTGACGGCCTGAAGCCCGTGCATCGGCGCGTGCTGTTCGGCATGTCGGAACTCGGACTCGAACACGGCAAACCGACAAAAAAATGCGCGCGCGTGGTCGGCGACGTGATCGGGAAATACCATCCGCATGGCGACGTTGCGGTTTACGATTCGCTGGTTCGCATGGCACAGGATTTTTCCATGCGCTATATGATGGTTGAGGGACAGGGAAATTTCGGATCGGTCGACGGGGACCCGCCCGCGGCCATGCGGTATACCGAATGCCGGATGACCAGCTTGGCGGAAGAGATGCTTGCCGACCTCGATAAGGAAACCGTCAATTTTTATCCAAACTATGACGATACCATGAAGGAACCGTCGGTGTTGCCGGCGAAGGTACCCTGTCTGCTGGTAAACGGGACCACCGGAATTGCGGTGGGCATGGCAACCAACATGGCGCCGCATAACCTGAGCGAAGTGGCGGATGCCGTTGTGGCGGTAATCGATAACCCGGAGATCGGTCTCGACGAGCTCTTCAAGATCATTCCTGGGCCAGATTTCCCCACCGGCGGCATCATCTTTGGGCGAGCAGGCATTTGGGAGGCCTATAAAACCGGCAGGGGTAAGGTCATAATCCGGGCACGGGCGGAGATCAGGAGCGAGGGTGACCGGGAAGAGATCATCGTTACGGAAATCCCTTACATGGTGAACAAGGCGGCGCTCCTTGAACGTACCGCGGAACTGGTGCGCGAAAAGGTGATTGAGGGGATATCGTTCATCCGCGACGAATCCGACCGCCAGGGAATGCGTGTCGTCATCGGCATAAAAAAAGACGACTTTGCCGAAATCGTAGTAAACAAGCTCTATAAATACACCTCCATGGAATCGACGTTTGGCATCATTAATCTTGCTCTTGTAAACCATCAGCCTCGCCTCCTGACGCTCAAGGAGCTGCTGACCTATTTTATCGAGCACCGGCACGAGGTGGTCGTGCGACGCACCACCTACGATTGCAAAAAAGCCCAGGAACGAGCTCATATTCTCGAAGGGTTGCGCATCGCCATCGACAACATCGATGAGATCGTCGCGCTTATCAAAAAATCCCCGTCGCCGGGCGACGCACAGGCGGGACTCCAGGAGCGGTTCTCTCTGAGCGAAGTGCAGGCAAAAGCCATCCTTGAAATGCGTCTCCAGCGTTTGACCGGTCTTGAGCGGGACAAGATAGAGGCAGAATACCAGGAGCTGAAAAGACGTATAAAAGAATTGACCGCGATTCTTGAGAGCAGGGAGCTCCGCATGGCGATTATAAAAAACGAGACACGCGATCTCAAGGAGCGTTTCGGCGACCGACGCCGTACCGAGATCGTGGAGACCTCGGCGGGAGTTGAAATAGAAGACATGATTGCGGACGAAGACATGGTCATCACCATGACGCATGCAGGGTATATCAAGAGGACCCCGGTCACCACCTACCGTGCCCAGGGCCGCGGCGGCAGGGGGGTAAAAGGGATGGAGTCCAAAGAGGATGATTTCGTGACGACGCTGTTTGTGTCATCGAACCATACCTATATTCTCTTTTTTACCAACATCGGACGCTGTTACTGGCTCAAAGTATACCAGATCCCCGAGGCGGGTCGCTCGTCACGCGGCAAACCCATCGTCAACATGCTCGATCTGCGTCCGGGAGAAAAAATCGCCGCGTTTGTGCCGGTCAAGGAGTTCGACGACGACCATTTCATCGTCGCGGTCACGAAGCTGGGGGTCATCAACAAGCAGCCGCTTTCCTCGTACTCGAACGTGCGGCGCGACGGAATCAACGCAATCAACCTTGATGAAAACGACAGCGTCATCGAATGCAAGCTGACCAGCGGCGACAATGACATTATCCTCGGCACGAAGGGCGGGCAGGCCGTCCGGTTCCACGAAAGCGCTGCGCGTGAGCTCGGCAGAAACACCAGGGGCGTTCGCGGGATCACCCTCAAGAGCGGGGACGAGGTGGTCGGCATGATCATCGTGAACGAAAAGGACGACGTTCTTACGGTCACCGAAAAGGGATACGGCAAGCGGACGCCGGTTGCCGACTACCGCAAAACCAACCGGGGCGGAACCGGTATCATCAATATCAAGGTGACCGGAAAGAACGGCCCGGTGGTGGCGCTCAAGGGCGTGTTTCGCGACGGCGACGTCATGATCATCACGCGCAACGGCATCATCATCCGCAGCGCGGTGGGGAGGATTTCGGTGATCGGCAGGAACACGCAGGGAGTCCGGCTCATCAGTCTTGACGAAGGGGATCACGTGATCGACGTCGCGATGTGCGAAAAGGACGATAACGACGACGCGCCCGAAGGCGACACCTCGCGTCAGATTGAAAACCCGCAGATGGAACCGGAAGACCTTGTTGCCCAGGAAGAACCGGATCTTGCGGCCGAAAACGGGGACGAGACCGCTCCCGGGTAGACGGGAAAAAGAATGGACTGGGCGAGCCTGTTCAGGCATATCAATTTCATCGAGCTTCTGGCCGTGCTTGTTGCCGCCATGGCCGGCATCCACGAAGCGCGGAAAAAGGGCCTGGATATCGTCGGCGTGTTTTTTGTGGGCTTTGTAACCGCGCTGGGCGGCGGCACCATCAGAGACGTGCTCATCAACCGTCATCCGGTTTTCTGGATGCAGAACGAACTGTTCCCGGTGTCGATCCTGTTCCTTTCGCTCCTATCAATGATCGTGATCAGGCGGGAGGCATGGGACCACCGGGCGGTGAAATGGCCGATTCTGGTGCTCGATGCCATGTCCCTGGCGCTTTTCAGTGTTGTCGGTACGGATTATGCGCTTCAGAAGGAGTGCTCTTTTTCGGTCTGCGTGCTGATGGGAATTATTACCGGTACCTTTGGCGGTGTGGCCCGCGACATCATCTGCAACGAGATACCCTTCCTTTTCAGGCCGTCACAGCTTTATGCGACCTGCTCGTTTTTCGGATCGGTCCTGTATGTCGCGCTGGTGTCAGCAGGGATCAATCCAGCACTCTCCGTCGCAGCCGGTATCGG
>JAFGNB010000164.1 GCA_016927235.1 Chitinispirillaceae bacterium | reverse complement strand
GGTTTTCGTCTGGTTGTACTCGATACCTTGACGCTTCAATAATGAAAGCAGCTTCTGTTTTTCTTTGATGATAGTCCATACGATATGTTGTCGTTCCCTTAAGCATTCACGTATCCGTTCATCCTCAACATCGGGCACTTGCACATAGCGTAAAAGACCGCTGCAATGATAATTAAGGGTCTCAATGGCATCATCACGATCCGTTTTCTGTGCCCTGCGTGCATTGGGGATGCTGCCCGGTACTACCAGAAATGTTGTATAGCCTGCTTCGGTAAAACATCGCCACGGTGCAAATCCATGTGGACCAGCCTCTACCAATACACATATTTCACGGCGAGGGCCCAATTTATCCAAGTGTCGAAGTACCTTGCGATAATGTCCCATTACTCTACAGTCCCGCTTGATTTCTCCGGTGCGTGTATCAACTGAAAATATATACGTCGATTCATCATGGACATCCATAGATACCACTACCGGACGCTTGGTTGCCTGATGCATTTTATTAAATACTGCAGATACTTTTAGCTTCGACATAACAGACTCCTTCGGCTTAAGGTTTTTGGTAGTTCCTGTTACTAAACTACCTCACGGCTTGAAGGAGTCTCTTATAATAACAGTGACAAACGTACTCGATAAGACGCTGCATACCATCATAGTCATCAGCCTCTATCCGTACGGAATTATCGACGCTGAACCCGGTGTGTCGCCAGCTCTTTATCATTGCCGCGGTTTCCCTATCGATCCGGCCTTCGTCAATGAGGAAGTCGAACACCTTCTTGGAAAAGGGAGACGCCCCATTGTTGCGGGGAAGGTAAAATGACGTCTTGCTGCCGTTCTTGTGCTCCATAAGGCGGTCGCGGAGTTATTAGGTGACTCATACTGTTCAAAAGAACAGTATCAAGGGGAAAAATATATCAGGACTGCAGGATTATCCGTGATGGGCGTCATATTTCGGCAAGATTTCAGTGTATGGCTGAAAGTACCAGGAAAATTATTGCTCTGATGAAATCGCGGAGCGTATCTTATGACAGCAGGGCAAGACTCGGGCGGGATGACCTTGAAACGAGTTAGAGATGCGGACGCTGATGAGCCGTCTAACAAGCCGGTTTAAGACTGACGGCTTCGCCGCAGGTTAACCGGGTCGATATGCAATCTGCCGTTTGCTGTAAAATCCCAAACCGTCGGCCGTTTCCATCATACTACGGACCAAGCCGAACATAAAACAGTGTTTCGTATGCCCATACGCCGCCCAACCATCCCGCTTGGCGGGATTATCGCTGAAAGCTTCACTGCAGGTAAACCGGTTTGTTCCGCGTTCCTTCTTGCGGTGGTAATGGCAGCCTCGGTCTGTCTGCCACAAAACATGAATATTGCCATCGGCGGCCGGGTTGCCAATTCCGGAGGCAACCCCGTTTCAGGGGCGTTGGTTCACCTTCAGAATGCAGGTTTAACCGCTACTACCGATAGTGATGGAAGTTTTCTATTGGCCGGCGTTATCAGTCCCGTTGCCGATGACATCGGCCAGATCCTCCCCCGCCTGTTGGATGCCGCCCAGCATAACGGAGTGTTATACATTCGTCTGGCAATGCGTTCCGAAGTGACCGTCACCCAGGCGATTAACCTTTGGGATGAGATGACAAGCCGCAGTGACATTCGAATCGTCTCTCCGGCGGTATCGGGAGACGGCCGGGCATGGATGGACGACTTTATAGCCCAGGTAGAGGCCAACAATTTGCGCGTGGATGTAGTTGCGATTCACTGGTACGGATGGAATGCCGGTTCGTGCAACAATTCCAACCAGCTCGAAGGCCACATCAACTGGGCGGAGGGCTTCGGCAGACCCATCTGGATCACGGAGTTCGGCTGTTTGAACCAAAGCGCCCCGTCCCCCGATGTAGTGGAGAACTTTTTCGTACAGGCCATCTCCATGTTAAAGGATCATCCCATGGTGGAGCGTTATGCCTGGTATCCCTGGGCGGATAACCACGCCCTGGTGAATGAAGACGGTTCTTTAACGAGTTTGGGGCAGACATTCCAATCCGCCTCGTCAACACGGTAACAGGCAGCTGACAGTTTCGCTTTTCGGGCAAGTTCCCCGTGATCCAAGGCGCACTGTACCATATTCATAGAATAAGAAGAATCTCTGCTTCATTTTGGAACCAATAATTATAATAATTTGTTATATTATTAATTAAAATTTGCATAAAAATTAAAAATATGGTTAATATGTGGAACCAATTTCATCGGATGAAATTAAAATTTTCTATACGGTTTTTATCAATTATTGCTATATTTATCTTTCAGGATGCTTTATTCATAGAGGAGGCAAAACCAGAGCGGATTTATCGGTACTTGGGAACAGGGGCAATGCTGAACGTTTGACGGCAGGACAGAGGATGACATCAGATCAGATTAATTGCAGTATATGAAAAAGTTACAAAGACCATGAAATCATTCAATGAACGCATCTCTATTTTCAATTACTTCGATTATCGTGAATACCTTGAAGATTGTTTCAACGCTTTGAAATCCCACCGCCGCGGCTATTCATTCAGGGAGTTTTCCCGGCAAGCGGGGCTGAGAAGCCATAATTTTCTGCCGCGTATTTTAAGCCGGCAACGCAACTTATCGGAGGAGTTCATTCCGGTGTTGAGCGCCTATCTGCATTTACCGGACAAAGAACGGAAGTACTTCACGGCGCTCGTTTCCTTTAATAACGCAAAAAGACCGTCGATCAAAGAGGCGCACCTCAAGCGATTGCTCGCCCTTCGGGTGGTGGATGACGGGTGTAAATTGGAAGACAAAAAGCTCCATTTTTTTGACAAGTGGTATTATCCGGTGATTCGGGAACTGGCATCGATCTGCGATTTCAAGGATGATTATACGGTTTTGGCCAGGCACTGCATTCCACGCATTTCACCCGTCCAAGCCAGGGGCGCGGTGAAGTTTCTGCTTGAAAACGGTTTTTTAAAACGTGGAGCCGACGGCCGTTACAGCGTGGTCGATGCCGTGATCGCCACCGCCGCAGAAGTCGATTCGGCTATTATCCCCAAATATCATAAGAAAACGCTTCAACAGTGCGCAGCGGCCGTTGAAACGGTTGGAAAAGAGGACAGAAATTTTTCGTCGTCGACGCTGCTGGTATCCAGAAAACTCTACAAGGAGATAAAAGAAGAGATTTACCAGTTTCGCAAGCGTTTGCTCGCAATGGCCAAAAACTGTAAAGACCCGGAAATGGTTTGCTTTACGGGGTTCCAGCTTTTACCGCGTTCAAAGATTTTCGCCCCGGACCCGGGAAAGGACAGGCAATAGAGGATATATGATATATGGTCGTATGATAAAGAGAGTTTCAGTGCTGCTTGCCGTCGCCGCCGTTGTGCGTTGCACCATCGACCATGTCGCAGGAGGAGGAGGATCGGATGTGGGAAATGGCGTTGTAGCGGGAAGTGTCGTGACCAGTGAGGGAAAACCAGCCGCATGCGCGCGGGTGCTGATCATTCCATCGGAATATAACCCGGTAATTCTCAATCCGAAGCTGAAGATCGTCGGGGATACGGCTGATGTGAATGGCGTCTACCGTATCATCGGCCTGCAGCAAGGGACCTATTCGCTTGAGGCCAGGGCCGCCGATGACGGAACCCGGCTCCTGGTGGAAAAAATCCGGGTTGAAAAGGACTCCGAAAACAGTCCCCGTAAAGATACGCTGCAGCGGCCGGGATCAATACGGCTGGCGCTTCCCTACAATGTGGATACGGTAAACGGATACGTATACGTTCCCGGCACGACCATCGCAAAATTGTTGCGTGCTGCGAAGGGGGATCTCATGATTGATTCAGTGCCGGCGACCGTGATCTCGGCGCTTCATTACGGCGTGACCGACAGCGGCGGGGTGAAAGTCATCCGCTACGATATTCGGGTAGTTTCGGATGCCGTGACCGTGATCAGTCATCCGGCATGGAAGCATATGCGGCGGCTTTCCTTCAATACAACCGCCTCCGGGGCGGCTGTTGACGGCAACGTCGAGAATTTTCCGGTGTTGGTAAGATTAACAAGAAGTAATTTCGATTTTTCCGAAGCCCGTGCCGGCGGCGAAGACCTCAGGTTCATCAAACCCGATAATACGATGTATCCGTATGAATTGGAACAGTGGGACGCCGCCGGCGAAAACGCTGTGGTATGGGTAAAGATCGATACGGTATTCGGCGGCGACAGCAGCCATTACGTCAATATGTACTGGGGAAACGACTCCGTTTCCGGGAAGTCCGACGGGCCGGCGGTGTTCGACACTTCCGCTCAATTTACCGGCGTATGGCACCTTGACGAGGAGGTCGAAGGCAGGGGCAATCGGTCCGTCTATAGGGATGCCACAGTCAACGGATATCATGGCCGGGATGATATCGCCGAAACGGGACGGGACGGAATCATCGGATTCGGTAAAAATTTTGGTAACAGCGATACCGATAGTCTTAATCCGCAGTGCGATGAAGTCATTCTGCCTGCCTCATCTTGTTTTGTCAGAAGCTCGACGGCGCCGTTTACGTTAAGCATGTGGGTTAAGGTCGGCGGGCTCAAAAACGACCTCAATCGGCTGTTTACGGTCCATCGGGGCGATACCCTCGGTTCAACCTTCGCATTCGGAATTTATAAAGGCGATAGCGTTTCACTTACCCTGTGGCAATGGACCACTCCTTCCCGGTATCCGGTCTTTAATTCGATCACCGCCGGAGCGTGGCATCACGGGGCGGTGTGTTACCATGAGGGCTTGTGGAGTTTGTATATCGACGGATATCTTGTCGATAGCGATACGGCCTCATACTATGAAGCCGGTGGATCAACGAGCGCGGTTATCGGCGGATTCGGGGATTGCCGTGTTTCCGAACCCGGTTTCGACGGGGCAATGGATGAGGTTCGGTTCGAGCACATTGCCCGCTCGGCTGACTGGCTCCGGTTGTGTTATATGAACCAGCGGATGGACGATAGGTTGGTAGTATTTAAATAAAAATGTTGCTTTAAAACACGGGAGGCTTTATGCACTATGGACGAATTTTTTTCATTATCCTACCAGTTCTATTCTCGACATCGTTTGCAGGCCCTCAAACGGAGATGGAATTTCAGATGGTCGAAGCTTTGAAGAAAAGCATTACTCCTGAAGAAAGGATTTGGTTTGAGCAGCAGCATGTGCTCTATCGAGCAAATAATCCGGTTACGCCGCTTATCCGGTCTCAGTCACGGACGGTATTTTCCGGATCGCCTTTGTTCGGCTACAAAAGCCCCCCCGGCAGCAATGCCGCTACTCCGGTAAAAAGAGTGCTTATTCTTGCCAATAAAACCCTCTACGCCAAAGCAGCGGTTAAGGAAAAAGTGGACCGCTACATGAATGACATTGCCAACGGGCATGGATGTAAAGTGGAACTCGAGGTGCTTGAAGGGGGCACGGCTGTCGCGATCAGAGACATGCTCATATCTTATTACCATAATGGCGGACTCGATGGAGCGATCCAGATCGGCAGTCTGCCGGTCGCCTGGATGGAATTCAAGAAAGATCCGTTTTTCGGCAACTATGAGACATGGACCTGCGACCATTTTTACTGTGATCTCGACGGTGAGTGGGTCGATGCGGATAATAATACTTTTTACGAAACCCATAATCCGGGAAAAGGTGATCGGGGTTCGGAGATTTTTTATGCGCGCATTGATGTTGCGCCTATGGGAAGATTCGGATCTGAAGATCAGATGTGCTGCGATTACCTGGATAAAGATCACAATTACTGGATTGGCGGCATTGAATTGAAAAAATCGGCGATCGACATGATCGAGCCCGATTGGCGTACCTCGGTCCAGTATCTTGAGCGGGTATATGGTGCCACGAACACCAAAATCCTTCGTAATCCGGGCTCATATTCACGTAATGACTATGTTAATACCCATATCAAGGGGGATTATTCCTTCCTGCATCTATGGTGCCACTCCGGCCACACCGCACACAGTTTTTCCAACGGCGGCGAGCTCAGCTATACGACGGTCTATGAGGCCAACCCCACGCCAATCGGCTATGCCCATGACGGCTGCCACCTCGCCGACTGGGCTGCGGCCAACAAACGCGGCTATCTGGGCGGGGCCTATGTGTTCAATAAAAGTCCGACGGCGCTTGTCTGTATTTCGGGAACCCGGACGGGGCAGTGGATCGGTAATACCGGCAAGCGTCTGTTTGAAGAAATCGGTAAAAATACGTGCGTTGGAAAGGCATACCAGTTGTGGTTCGACGAGTACTGCAACAGCAGTGAAATGACCCGCGACGTGCCCTATTTCATGGCATGGAATTATGGGATGCTGATCCTCGGCGATCCGATGCTTACCTTCCAAAACCGGGAGGTGACGCCGGTCGTCGAAAAAAACACCTCTTTTCAGGAGGTCCGGGGGGACCTGAAAATTGCCGTCGGGAAGGATGCCGCCATTTCGTACGTGCTTCCTGAGCAATCGGCGGTCGATTTACAATTGTATGATATTTCCGGAAAAAGCGTTTATCGTATCAGTGGGGCGCTGCAGGATAAAGGCCGGCATACGGTCAGATTCGGCCTGCAACGGATTCCGAAGGGAATTTATATACTAAGACTGCGTTCGAACGGTTTTAATGCGTGTGCGATGCTTACCATCGGCAGGTGAGCGGTTGTCGGCATGCATTAAGCAGACAGCACGATTATTATATATGGAGGTTCGTATGGTCAATCGGACATTAGTGGCAAGGTTGTTCATTGCACTATGGACGTGGGCTTTTTTTGTTGAAGCGGTAACTATGAAGCCGATTTTCAATGCAAACGGGGAAGAAACCGGAAGCTATAATGTCAATCCGGATCCTGAGGGCGAACCCTGGATGGTGACTCCCCTTGAGATGACTCCCGATATACGGAAACAATTGGATGCAATCCCCGAGTGGGAACCTCGAAGAACACTGGGAAAGGTCGCCGCGTCTTCCCTGCCGAGCGCCGTCAACCATTTCAAGGAACCGGAATTCAGGCCGGTTTTCACTCAAAAGGGCGGAGCCTGCTCCGCTGCAAGCGGAACCGGCTATGTGTACACCTGGGAAGCCAATATTCTGACCGGTGCGGAAGGCACGACAAACCGGTGCATGTATTTCTATGGATACAATTTTTTAAATAGGGGGAGTGCCGAAACCGGAATATGGTGGTATGATGCGTGGAATATATTCAAATACACCGGATGCGTTCGTGAAGCTGATTGGCCGTCACCTCTCGGTAGAGAGCAGGGAACCGAATGGGCGGCCACGTATGCTGCGTATCATAACGCTAATTTCGATCGCTGCTCCACGTACTATAAAATTTCCAAGCCTGGAACTCCGGAAAATATAATTAAGGTCAAGCAATGGATGTTTGATCACGGAAGAGGGGACCCCAAGGGCGGGTGCGTGCAATTGAATTCAGGGGTTGATTTTGAAGAAAAGGTTATTCCTCAGGGTTCCGCCGAAGCGGGAAGTAAAATCGCCACTGTTTATGACGGCCCCAATACGATACATGCAATGATGCTTGCCGGATACAATGACGACGTGTACCTTGACCCGAATAAAAAAGGCGCATTTCTTCTTGTCAATAGCTGGGGCACCTCTTTCGGCACCAAGGGCACGTTATGGATACCGTACGACAAGTTCGTTACGGAAACGGAGGTGTACCTCATGGAAGTCGTCACGCACGTTCCGCGCCTGGAGTTCAGCGTGACGCTGAAGGACTATGGGAAATCCGGGGGCGGATTCACCTCAGGTTTTGCAAAAGGAACGGATGTATCGAACCCGACGAGCACGCAAACCTACGGCAAGGCGTTCTCCGGTAACACGGGAACGTTTACCGGAGAAATCGGGCTCGATTGCAGCAAATTCTGGCAGGAGTATTCACAGGGTGGCGGAACGGGAACCTTTTTTCTGCAATCAAAGGGATCAGGCACCGTCGCCGCGCTCTCATTGATGCTCTACGACGAAACCGGGAGGGATCTGGTAAAAGAAATCAGGTGTTCCAAGACAAACGTATCGATTGGTACTACCATGAGCATTGTTGTTGAGAATGCCGTGGCAGTTACGGAGCCTCTCATTGTGCGGAGAACGGATAACATCACCCTGCGTAAACTTTCCCGCGCAGGCTATGAGCTGTTTATTCCGTTTGCGGGCGTTTCAAGAGTCACCATTGATGATCTGCAGGGGCGCGAGCAAACCACGTTTACCTCCAACGGCAGTGCCTGGCATAAACTTCCTAAACATTTAAATACGGGGATAAAAATCGTCAGAGTGGGAAATGGAAATAAACAGCTTGTCGAGAAGATTAATATCGTCAGGTAATGATTGATAAGGATTTCCTCTGGGTACCGCGGCAACCCTTTGCATCGTGATCCGAAATTACTCCTTGAAACAATGCGGTAAAATCCCCGTCATGAATAAATAGTCAAGCCTCTCTCTGATAAGAATCACGTCACTTCGGGTATTGCGCAGCGACGGGAGTGGAATACCCCTGGTAGTCGGCCACGGCAGTCGATTTTTTTACATGACGGCTATCGTATTGACGCCGGCGGGACGGAATGATAACCTTTCTATTTATTGGTGAATTGCAACCTCGAAAGCCGACGGACGGCTGGATACTATTCGTAAAGCAACCCTGCGCCATCCGGAGAGGAGTACAATAGAAGGTTCCGGCGGAGAAAGCCGTATGCCCCCAGCCGCCCGTTCGCCGAAAAACCCTATCCAAAGGAGATTCGAATGAATCATTTCCGAGAATTGAAGGGTGTCATCACCATCTGTAGCATACTGCTCTCCTTTGCAGGGCAGCTCCGCGGAGAAAACGAATTATCGGAAGAAGGCACCGACATGAGCCTCGAGGACCTTGTCAACGTCAAAATCACCGTCGCCTCGAAATCCGAGGAGAGCATCTCCGACGCACCGGGCGTCATCTCGGTAATTACGCAGGATGAGCTGAAACGGTTCGGCGGCACCACGCTGGGAGACATCCTCAAACGGGTGCCGAGCCTGCTGGGAACCACGGTCTACATGACCGACCGGTCGGTCATCGCCTCCCGCGGCGACCAGATCATGCCCTCGTCGAGCCATATCCTGCTGCTGCTCAACGGACGGCCGATGCGCGAAGTGCATGAGGGCGGCATCAAGAGCGAAGTGTACGAATCCTTTCCGGTAAGCGTCATCGAACGGATCGAAGTGATCCGCGGCCCCGGATCGGTTCTTTACGGATCGCAGGCTTTCTCCGCGGTCATCAACGTGGTTACCAAAAAACCCGAGAACAACACGGTGGCGGTTTCCGGCGTTCTGGGCGAGGGGCTGCGCAACAACATCATGGCGGATCTGCAATACAAATTCGGCGATTTCGGCGTCGTCGTTGCAGGACGGTATGCGGACAGGGGGGGGTGGAAGATGGATTGGGAGGCGTTGTCGATTCCGCCCTGGGCACCGGACAACATCACCCTTGAAAAAACGGCCATTTCCATTCCCGACTACGGTCCCGGTGTCTACGGTGAAGTGAGCTACCTCGATAAAAAGTTCCTTAATTTCAGGTATATGACATCCTATTGTCAATGGATCAACCAGTATTATGTCCCGGATTATCAGTATATACGCTATGCCGGCGGAGGAATGAGCGACGTCACCGGAAAAGCGACATGGAAAAAATATTTCAATGATTTCGGCTATGCCCTTGAAGCCCTTGAGAAATATAAATTGAATGTAAATCTCACTTATACGCACTCCTGGTTCGAGACTCCTGTTACTTTTCCCATGACATCAAGGAACTCCTACGAAATCATTGGCGAGCTGACGAACGTCTTCACTCCCGTCGATAATTTCAATATTCTTTTGGGCGGCGTGTGGGGATTCATGACCGGCAAGGAAGGAGACGCCAAGGCCGATTTTGATTCGCTGGTATATAACAAAGGTCATCTGCAGAACAACCTCTCCGGCTATTTACAGGCCGATTACCGCTGGGAGTGGCTTAAAGCCATCGTCGGTATACAGGCGAACAAGGTGCGCGTCAAGGACAGCCTGGACAAAGTCGATGATTTCAAGGCCGATTACAATCCGCGCGGCGGGCTGATTTTCTATCCCCTGGAGTACGTAAATATCAAGGCTCTTTACAGTACCGCATATCGCGCGCCGAGCATCGACGAACTCTATCTTGATTACGATTTCATGAGCGGCCAGATGATACGCAATCCTCGCTTTGATCCGAACGGAGTATCACCACCTATCCACGATCTTGAACCCGAAAAGGTCCATACCTTCGACGTGGGTGTCAACTATCAGGATGAAAAGGTACAGGTAGGCATCAACGGCTTTCACAGCAAGATGAAAAACCTGATTTTTCAGGACCGCGATCCGGCCCATTATGCCATTCCGACCTGGGACAACCTCGGCGAAGTCACCATCTTCGGCCTTGAGTGCGAGGGTAAATACTATATTACACAATCCATCCTCTTCGAAGGCTCCTTTCTCTACCAGCAGAGCAGGGACGAGAACACCGGCGAGGACAATGTAACCCCGCTTCCCAATTTCAGCGCCAAGGGCGGTTTAAGCTACCAGTCGAAGTTCGGCCTGACGGTGAGTGCGTTCAACACCTTCCAGCAGGCGCTTGATCAGAAATACGGCTCGACGCTCAACACGACGACGGAACATTTCAACATGACGAATGTGCACTGCAGCTATGATCTGAATAAGCTCTTTCAATTTTCAGCTGCAAAAGAACTTTCGCTTGTCCTCAACGTGGACAACCTGCTCGACGAGGAGGTCTGGCTTCCGGCCTGGGGGCTCTTACCCGGCAGTACGATTCCCTACAACCAGGGCCGGACGGTCTACGGCGGTTTCAAGGTGGCGTTCTAAGATGGATTCATCGGAACGAATGGAAAGAAGGCAGCCTGGGATGATGATCAGGAGTGTAAAAACCGATGACGCCTCATGACTCGGCGGCATTGATGAACGGCGTTTTATGAAGCGACGATGGGTACCAGCGCTTTATGTAGGGATGGCGGTCATTGCAGCCGCTGCGCAACAAACGGCTGTAAAGAAGACCGAAGCACTCCTGATTCTTTCGCCCAAAGGCGACCTGTTCGAAACGGCAAAAAACGGACTGGTCAACGAACTGAGGGATATGTTCGTCATCTCGACAATGGAGGTGAGCGAGGCGACGACGATTGACGATATCCATAAGAAATTCACGGCAGCGTCGCCCGGAGGAGTTGTGCTCATCGGCAACTATTCGATCCGGATCTATGCCAAACACGCCTGCGAACATAAGGAGGAGGTCTCCGGCATACCGGTCGTTGCGATCCTTGCCCTGGACGTGAAAAGGGCGGTCTCCGGCCTCGAAAATGTCCGGTGCATCGCGTACGAGACGCCGATGGTAACGGCGCTTGTTAACTTCCGACGCATTATCGACAAACCTGTCAGGTCCGTCGGCGTCATTTACCGTAAAGCGTTCGAGGAGTTCGTAGCGAAACATACCGGCTACTGTAAAAAAGAGAAGATAACCGTTAAAAGCATTCTCATCAATGACGATGCCTCTTCGCACAGGAAAGAGATTTCCAAAGCGCTGAAGCGGCTGGTGAAAAAGGAACGCGTGGAGGCGTTCTGGGTGCCCAACGACAATATTCTTCTTACGCCCGAACTGCTCGAAAAGGTGTGGCTTCCTCTCTTCACCGCGTATAACGTGCCGGTCATCGTGGGTGTCGAGTCGCTCGTCAAGCCTGAATTGAATTTCGGGACCTATGCCGTGATACCCGATCCCGTGGCGATGGGCGAACAGGCTGCGGGCCTTATTGTCGATCTCATGGACGAAGGCCGGGAGTTCCCGGCCGCCATCGTCTATCCGGCCATCTCAATGTACTCGGTGCTCAATCTCAAGAAGGCCGCCCTTATCGCTGATGTTAATAAAATTAAAGTAAACGAAGTCACCAGGGTGCTTACGGAAGAAAAAAACAGCCACTAACGATACACGGCAGTTTCCACTCGTCATCATGGAGGTTGCATGGCCCGCCAGCGACAGATTCAAGGCGGTGTTCTGAGAGGTGCCCGGAGCATGCGCCGAAGGAGGAGGCGGCTCTTTTCCCGCTTGCGTAAATAAGGTAAAAATCATATTATTAGAAAGAGACAGTCCATAAATTCTCCAGAACGAAATCAAACTTTCGAAAGAGGCTTTCCATGAAAGAATGCGCCGCAGAAATAGACTCGGTCGTAAGGGAGAATGAATCGCTCAAGGGAATGGTGCACCACCTGAAGGAGACGCAGGGGCAATTGCTGCGAAGCGAGAAACTGGCCTCGATCGGGAGACTCTCCGCGGGCATCGCTCATGAAATCAACAACCCGGTCGGATTCGTTTCAAGCAACAGTACGACGCTTCTCGGCTATGTCGACCGCATCAAA
Organism: Chitinispirillaceae bacterium; assembly: GCA_016927235.1. Lineage (GTDB taxonomy): Bacteria > Fibrobacterota > Chitinivibrionia > Chitinivibrionales > Chitinispirillaceae > JAFGNB01. The sequence goes on along the minus strand of JAFGNB010000164.1, from coordinate 2,207 downwards.
GAGATTCTGAAGATGTATCGAACGGGCATCAAGAAAGATCTCATCGATAAAAGGGAAAAACAGCTTAAAATCGATTTTATCCTCGAGGATATCGACCAGTTGCTCATGGAAAATATCGAGGGGCTCGCCCGGATCACCACTATCGTCAACAATCTCAAAAAATTCTCCCGTGACCAGCAATCCGGGGAGCTTATCAGCGCCGATATCAACGAAGGTATCCGCAGTGTGCTCATTCTTGTCAAGAATGAATCAAAGTATTATGCGGATATCATCACTGATTTTGGCGATATCGGTCAGATACCCTGCACGATCAGCGAGCTGAATCAGGTGTTTCTCAACATTATCATGAATGCCGTTCAGGCCATCAAGGAGCAGGGGAGAGGGGAAAAGGGCCTGATAACCGTAAAAACCTGGCGAGATGATGCGTGGGTATACATTGCCATTGCCGACGACGGCCCCGGCATCCCTCAAGAGATTCAGGATAAAATTTTCAATCCGTTTTTCACCACGAAGCCTGCGGGTACCGGAACCGGTCTCGGTCTGAGCATCTGCTACGAAATAGTCGTCGACAAACACGGCGGTGATATTCAGGTCGCCAGCCGGACCGGTGCCGGAACGACCTTTACCATTAAGTTACCGCGTATCAGAGAAGATCTGAATGGCTGAGTCGATTCTTTTCGTTGACGACGACCGGATGGTGCTCAATGCGCTTGAGCGGACTTTTTTCGAAACCGCATACCGTACGTTTTTCGCGCTCAATGCACATGATGCACTTACTTTGCTTGCATCCGAAAAAATCGATATGGTCGTTTCGGATATCCGGATGTGGCCGATGTCGGGGTACGATCTTCTCAAGGAGGTGCGTGCACGCTATCCGACGGTCATACGACTGGTGCTCAGCGCTTACGGCGACCGGCGGATGATGGTAAAGGTCATCTGTGAAGGAGTCGCCAAGATTTACATTCTCAAACCCTGGGACAACCGGCAGTTTATCGGCCAGATCGATCACCTTTTCACCATGTACCGCTCGCTTTCCGACGTGCAGTCGAGCGGCATCATTTCCGCTGAAAAACATCTGCCCGTACTTCCCGAACTCTACGTCCGCCTGGTGCGCATGATCGAAGAGGAGCGAAGCCTCAAAGAAATGGCCGCGATGATCGAAACCGATCCGTCATGCACGGTAAACGTTCTTAAACTCGTCAACTCGGCGTTTTACGGCCTTTCCGTCGGTTCAGTCCATCAGGCACTGGTTTACCTCGGCGTCGATTGCATAAAAGATATCGTGCTGGTTTCCGAACTGTTTAAAGGTGCCGGCGGGTTGCCGGCCAATGATGCGCGCGTACTGCTCAACCGGCATATGATCGTCTCCAGCACGCTGTTGCACGGTCTGCATCAGCGCCTGCTCGCCGAACGCATTCGCGAAGAGTACTCGGCAACCGGGTTGCTCGCCGATATCGGGAGGCTTATTCTGCTCGACCTTCAACCCGATCTTTATCGATCCATGCTCGAGCGATACGTTAAAGAACCGGTCCGTTCGCTTACCGAACTGGAGATGAACGCTTTGGGGTACTCGCATGAGCAGCTCGGCGCCCTCGTGCTCGACTGGTGGAGCCTGCCGGCGTATCTGATCGAAGCGTGCCTTTATCATCACGCGGTGCCCTCGGCGGGAAGCACGCTGCCCCGTGAGGTGATTGCGCTTATACATATCGCCGACGGTTACGCATGGCGGATCGCGGAGGGTGTTGCGACCGTGGCAATCGCCCCCGAGGCCGCCGGCCTGTTTCCTATCAGTGAAAAAGATCTCGACGACCATGTCGCATCGATTATGAGCCGCGCCGATTGTATCAACCGGTAATCGATGCGGGCGGCGGCCGCCGGTTAATCGACTGCATGCAAGCGGCGTAACTATATGCGGTGTCGGGGAGGATCCGGATGGAGCAAAAAATATTATTCGTCGACGACGAGCAGAACGTACTGACGGCAATACGGAGAATGCTCTTCGACGAACACTACGAACAGCTGTACGCATCGAGCGGCGAAGAAGCGCTCATGCTGATCACCCGGCAACCCGTCGACGTCATCATCTCGGATATGCGGATGCCGGTCATGGACGGCGTTGCCTTTCTGGAAAAATCACGTGAAATTCTTCCCGATGCCGTCCGCATCATCCTTTCCGGCCAATCCGACATGTTCTCGGTAATGCAGGC
>JAFGNB010000163.1 GCA_016927235.1 Chitinispirillaceae bacterium | reverse complement strand
GCCTGTCCGCGCTGTGCCGCCGGAACATTGGCGATAGCGTCAAAAGCAATCATCAGACCATAAATCGTCCCGAGAAGTCCAAGCAGCGTTGAAAGGTTGGCAAGGGTCGGAAGGAAAGCGATATTCCGGGAAATTTTCGGCGTCTCCGCAAGAAAAACCTCATCAACCGACTTCTGGACGACCTTTGAACTTTTTCCTCGATTCGACAGCACTGCGGTTACACCCTTTGCAAGTGGTGTGCTCATCGAAGAAGCATATTTGATCGCCTTCTCATAGTCTCCCGATTTAAGATACTTTGAAATACCGGACATAAAACTTGCGCCGCTGGTTCCGCATCTGAAATAAAGATACCACACTCTTTCAATAATGAAAGCGATCGAGGTGAACCCTATAAGCAGGATGCCCCACATAGCCCAGCTTCCGGGAGAAATAAAACCATCAACGACAAACTTTAACAGCATTGCAAACTGATTCATCCTAAACTCCTTTCATGAAATTAAACGTGCGATTATTGAAAATGGTTACATACACTATCGAATTTCTTAATTTATGCTCCTTTCTCATTTTTTGCTTTTATACGGAATATAATATAATCACATTTTTTCTTTTAGCTCTTTTATCTTTTCTTCCTCGAGAACAATATTTCTCTGTGCTTCCATTTCGATCCGGTTGAGCTGTCGGATCTTTTCCTCGGAACTGATCTGCATACCCATAATATTTTGAATCCGTCTCATGTTCCGGTCGAGCTCTTCGTCGCCGCTCGAAGCCGAGGTACTGCCCCCGCCGCTCATATCCGCCTGGTCGGTTCCCGCCGGCGATGACGATGAAGGGGTTTTGCTCTGATCGGGAACCCACTCGGTAATCTGAATCGAAAGCGCTGTCGATTGAGGATTGATCTCGCCGATACGGGCCTTGATCTTGTCAATCCACTGGTTCTGTCCCAGTTGCAGCTGCTGCGCCGCCTTTACCCCCTCTTCATACTTGGGGAGAGCAGCATCCATCGACTCGAGCTTTTTCTCTTCGAGAAGCTCTTTGTACGCCTGCACCTCTTCATCGGTAAGACCCCTTGGAATGGGGGCGCTGGCGAATTCAATGCCGACCTGCTCCATGATATGACCGCGCTGATACATCATTTCGCAAAAACGGTCGATCGACTTTTCTACATATTCCCCTTTTATATTTTGATTGTGGGCCCAGTCGATATTTTTATAAAAATATTCCTGGGCTTTTTCATAATATTTGTCGAGGCTCGACAGGATCTTGATTTTACTGGCGATTTTCTGTTCGGCTCTTCCGAAGAGCGTCTGGTTGGCGACCGCCTCGGCCATATCGACAAATCCCATGCCGATCATATAGGTGGCCCGGACGGTCCATTCCGCCACTCCGAGCTCGATCGCCTTTGCATAGTATTTTGCAGGGTCTTCCAGCGCCTTTGTTTTCTTCTTGATAAGCTCCTTCATCGCCTTTTCATTATTTGCAGTCAATTTAATCTTCTCGAAAGTCTTGTAATAGACCTCTCCGAGCATGAAATAGGCCTGGGCGACGTTGCCGACATCGATATCCGCCTCTTTTTTGAATTTTTCGTATATTGAGGTTGCATCCAGGTAATTTTTTCCCGCAGCCTCATATTTCTGCAGTTTAAAATAGGCATCGCCGGCCTTAACGAGAGCCTGAACCTGCTTGTACCGGTCTTTCGCGAATTTGTTCGCGAATTCGGTAAATACGCTCGCCATATTTTCGTTCTGCTCCATCTTCTCATAGCAAAGTCCGATTGAGAAGAGCGCTTCCGCGGCATACTCCGACTCGGTGAACCGTTTCGCAAGAATATCATATACGTTGATGGCGTTCGAATAGAGCTTTCCTTTTTCAAAGATGAGGCCGGCGTTATAGAGGGCCTGCGGCGTCTTCGGATCGCTCTGATACCTGTCGTAGATCATTTCAAACATCTTGCCGGCCATATCGAACTGGTCGATTTTCTGGTAGCACTCCGATGCCGACGACAGACTCGGAATGGCGAATTCCGCTTTGGTAATGGCATTCGCTCCCGCCTGATAGGCCTGCGCCGCAAGGTCCCATTTCTCGACCTTCTTATACGCTTCCGCGGCGCGGATGAAAGCCTTCTCCCGCAGGGTCGATTTCGGGAACTTTCCAGGGAGCTCCAGGAAAACGGACGCCGCAACCTCATAGTTCTTCTGCTCTTCATAACACACTGCGGCTTCAAACCAGCCCCGGTCGGCGACTTTGCTGGTAGGATATTCGTTGTAAATCATTTTGTACGCATCGGCGGCGCCGGCCAGGTCGCCTTTCTTCTTTATCGACTCGGCCCGCTTGAACATCGATCCCGCCGCCAGATCGAGCACTTCAACGTATTCAGGGGTGTTGGGCTCCTGTTTTGCCAGAAGTTTACGGAAGATGCCCATTGCCATGTCGTACTGCCCGGCGCTGGTATGGCTGTTGGCCAGCATCCGCATGGCCTTTTCGGTGATCTTGGCGCTCGGATAAAGGTCGCCGACCTGTTTGAACGTCTCCGCCGCCTTATCGTACGCTTTCGCCGCATAGTGGATATTTCCGGCAAGATAGAGTACCTCCGCCGCATTCGAACTCTTCGGGAACCGGGCCTGGAACTGGGAAGTATACTCCAGCAGCTGCTGCGTCTCGGGAAGAGCGTACGCCTTCTCTTCCGACAACCCCTCCGCGGCGATCTTCTGTTTTCGGCAGTTGTCCAGGGCGACGATTACGTTATAGCCGGCGTCTTCCTGCGAGATGACGACCGGACCCTTGTCGCGGCCTTTTTTCTGTTTCTCGAGTTCCTCCTGGTCGGTACCGACGGTATCAATATCGGGCTGATACTCCGGATAGGTCGACAGGTCCGCCATGGCGACGAAATTATAATGCTTCGCGGAATTCTTGCAGTCACCCAATGCCCCATATATTTCAGCGACATTGTAATTGAATTCATAGATGCGCCATTTATCATCTGGAAACTTGTCAAAATATTCCTGATACCGCTTGAGCGCTTTCTGGTAGAGTTCTTTGCTCTTCTTCTTCTGCGCGATCGCATGATAGTAAATGGCGATATTGCTCAGCGCTCTCCGTATTTCATTGCGCGATTGTTCGATCACCGCACTCTCACCGCTGTTTTTCTCGTACCACTTGCTGCCCGGACCGTAGTCGTCGACGAGCTTCTCCCTTTCTTCATTCGCTTTTTCATGCTGCTTCTTTACGACATAGCAATCGATAAGGTCCTGACGAGCAACCGGCGCATCTTTGTAATACGGAAATTTCTTAAGCGCAAGAGTGAGGGCCTTGATGGCTTCGTCGAACTGCCCATGCGTCCGGTTCTTTATCCCAATGGTATACATGACATAGGGCTCATATGGTTTATGCCCGATTTTCTTGAAAAAATTGACCGCTTCCTGTGCTCCGTTCCCCATATCGGAAAAGGAGATCGCCATGAATTCCAGCGCCATGTCCCTGAATTCCCGCTTAGGATATAAACCGGCATCGCACTTCTCGACATAGGTCTGGAACAGATTGACCGCTTTATCGAACTCACCTCTGGTGTAGTACATTTCGGCTTTCCGGTAATGGACCATTTCCCACGTCTGGACATCGACCTCCGACTCGATGATTTTTTCAAGATGCTTGATCGCACAGGAGTTATCATGATCAAGATAACAGAGGTCGGACAAACGGAAATGGGCGCCCGATGCACGAGGGCTTTTGGGATATTTCTCGACGACCATGGTGAAAGCGTCCTTTGTCTTGTCCATATCGCCCATGAGCAGATAAATGGTGCCCATCTGATAGTACGCTTCGCTTAACTTTGGAAATTCGGGATATTCATTGGCCAGCCGTTCGTACATGGCCAGCGCCTGGGAATAATCAGGTACGGGGTTGACCGGTTCAGGCCCCTGCGGATTTTTTTCGTAAGCGCCCATCTGTCGTTCGTAATTTTCACGCGCTTTGATATAATTATCCCGCCCTCTGTCGTAGTAGAGGCCTCCAAGGGTATAAATCACATCGGCACATCGCTCCGATTTTTTTACGGTGCAATTCGAAAGGAGCTTTTCATATCGCGCGATTATTTCTCCGAGACTCTTTCCACCCGGCTTACTCTCATCGGTCTTTTTGGTGACCTCTTTCCGCAATTGCGCCTTCTTCTGTTCGAGGTCCCGAATTTTTTTCAAGATCTCCTCACGTTTATCGGCAACGGCGGTGGATGGCATTACGACATACAGAGATGACACCATCAAACAGCTCATCAGCAGGATTTTGATACATTTACGCATGTTCAGTACACTCCTTTGGTGTATCGGGGAATATAATCATTCGGCATTGTCGATTTCATCATTCATTTCATTTTTTTGAATATTCATTTCTTCGTCGGGTTTCTTTTCCTGCTCTTCCACTCCTTCAAGTTCTTTCTTCAAATCCTCCAAACGCTCCTCGATCTTCGTTTCCTGCTTACGATGCTGCTCAAGCACTTTGGCCTCTTTGCTGGCGGAAACCATGCGGGTCGCTTTCGCGAGCGCATACTCGGCATCGGCAACGATCTCCTCTTTTCGCTTAAAGAAACGGCTGTGAGATTTTGCAAGCAACTTATAATTGAAATACTCTCTGGACTCTTTGGCAAATTGTTCAAAGCTTTTCTGCAGGTCAGGCCGTTCTTCAAGCGTTCTGTTGGTCGGTTTTCTCAGTGCGTTCTTCTTTATGCTTTCGGCTACAGGCGCAAACTGCGTGGTATATGCTTCGAAGGCGACCTGCTTGGCGTTAAGGTCCTCTTCCGCAATATACGCCCGTTTGCATGCCGCCAAACACTGTTCAAAAGCCGACATCGCTTCGGCGGTGCGCCGCAAAAGCATGAGAGTGTACCCCTTCACCAGGAAACCCTCCGGCACCAGCGGAGATTCACTGTAATTTGAAAGCAACTTTTCAATGGTCTGTAACGCTACGTTCGGCTGATTCACTTTAATCCAGGCCCAGGCAGTCCCTAAAAGCGCCTCGTCGCCATATGGAGATCCGACGGGAACCCTTTGATACGCTTCGACCGCACGCCGTAACTGATCACCCATTTCATAGTAAAGGTGCCCTAGTTTGGTGTTTGCGGCATCCTGCAGGAGTTGATCTGAGGCCACTTGTGTCGTATCGTTAACAATATACGTTAAATTTTGAACTGCGGCCTGCTCTTTATCGGTTTCGATATTTATCACGGCAAGCGTATATTGCGCGTAGAGATAATTGGGATCGCCCAGAGGAATGCCGCCAAGTAGCTGTTCGGCAATATTATAATTTTTACGCTGAAAATGGACCTCTCCCGCCAGGTAATCGGCATCCGGACGTATGTCGCTTTCGCCGTAAAGATTGATAATAAACGCGTGATTTTTAAGCGCATCCTCATACTTTCCTTCACGATAATCGAGCGCCTGCAGGCCATAAAGATATTTTGATCGTGTTTCAGACGTCGTATACTCTTCCAGGGCCTCCTTGTAGACCTGGCGGGCGATATCATTCATATAGAGAAACCGGTAACAGTTGCCTAAATACCACGTCGCCTTGTCGTTAAGATGGAAATTGGGAAAGAGCGACAGGACTTTGCCGAATGCGAAACCCGCTTCCCAATACTTCCCTGCAAGATAGAGACGCATCGCTTCATTATAGGCGTCCATCGGCGCCAAAATCAGCTTGTCGTAAAGGCGTTTCGATTCCCGCTGTTCCCGGGTCGGTCCGAAATCGACCGATACCTTTCCCGCGACGGTAAAGCCTCGTTCATCGTGTTTTTTGCCCTCATTAAGCAATGCCTCGATGAAACTGTACCCGAGATGAACGTCTGCGTTGACGTAGTTGATCATTTCAGGCAGTGTAAAAAGCAGGTTATAATTAAAACCGAGATAGGGGATATTATTGTTTGTCCATCCTGCCTTCAACCAGATCGAGGGAATGAACAGGTATTTGAGATGAAAACCGCCGCGATGGGCGATCTCGAAATTCCCCTTCAGTTCACCCGTCGAATCGACCGCCTTGAACATCTCGGCGTAGCTGTCCCACTTCTCGAAAAGCTGGCCCAGCAGGTTGTCGATAAGATATTCACCGGCAACAACAAGATTGTCGTTGAAAAGAGCATAGCGTGCGCCGAGTCGCACACGGTTGACCGTCACTTCCGGATATTCCGAGCCTTGCTCCCACGTAATGTGTGTCGGAAGCAGATCCTGAATGCAGAGACTCAGGCCCACATCGCCGAACCGATAATGGTCGATCGGGTTGTAATAAACGCCCAGATCCGTCCCCGGTATATGCGAAACCCGGAATTCGCCGAACTGATTCTGAAGGCGTAGCTTGAGGTTGGTCCCGACAGCCAGTTCCGGCAGCAAACGCCAGCTGTAGTTGCCGATGAACCAGACATCCTGGAAATGGCCCTTTCCCCGGGGCCGGATCGTACCGAACTCATCAATTTCGGTCTTATCGATCAAACTTCCGCCCCCCAGCACCGTCAACCCGACCGTATGGTTCCGCCGCAACGGAATAAGCGCGGCGATATGCTGATACCCCAAAGCGTCATCGCCCACCGCCCAACGATAAAAGCTGAACAGATCGAAATGCATCTGATTTACACGATACATAAGTCCCGGATTAACCAGGGGGGAGGACCATTCCGTCAAATCCTGCGTGAAATCTGCCTGAAAATAGGGGGCATCATAACCACCCCAGCTTGCCGCACCAACATATGAACCGGTAAGGACAAGCAAAAACACCATCAGGCGGCATCTCATGCTCAATGGCGTTGAATTGAAACGATACGTCACCCCTTACCAGCTTTCTACTTGTTTATTGATTTAACGGAACCATTTCAACCCGTCGGTTTTTCGCCCGATTCTCGGCCGAGGTATTCGGCGCGACCGGCCGCTCTTCTCCATAACCGCGGGCGATCAATCGGTCGGGGTCGATACCGCGCATGACAAGATAACTGACGACTGCTTTTGCGCGGTCATACGAAAGCGCCAAATTGTAATCATTACTCCCCTGGTCATCCGTGTGGCCTCCGATTTCAACCCTTACCTCGGGATAAGCCTCTAAACTGTTGTATACCTGCTCCAGAACGTAGTACGACTCCTCAAGCAATTCAGCGCTGGCAGTCTTGAAATTCACGCCGTGCAGTACCAATGTCTGTTTGATTTCCTGAGGCTTTTCATCGGGACAGCCATCGGAATCTTTGTATCCGTTAACCACCTCCGGATTATTGGGACACGCATCATCCGCATCGGCAATACCGTCTTTATCATTATCATCATCCGGACATCCGTCGATATCGTTAAATCCGTCACGATCCTCCGCATGATCAGGGCATTGATCCTGAGCGTCGTAAATACCATCATTGTCATTGTCATAATCGGGACATCCGTCGATATCTTCGAATCCGTCTTTGTCTTCCGGATCATTCGGACAGAGATCGACGTCATCCGGAATACCATCGCCATCCCGATCGGTAGTAAGAGTCTCTATCATCTGTTCGGTGATCAAACCGATATCCGTCCCGTTTTCGCCGGCCCCTTTGCACGGTGAGACCGGTTTAACAAAATAATTATATTCAGGGTGTCCCTGCGAAATATACATCGGTTCTTTTGAAATATTACTCTGGTGCACGACGGCATTGCCGTTGAAAGGTTTGCGATTATTTATAATATCGTTATTGATAATCCGTGTTTTCCGCGCCTCAGGAGCGATAAACACTCCGAACTGTTTGTTCGACTGAAGAATATTGTTTCTGATCAATATTTCAGTCCGGTTTGCGCAGAAAATCCCGCAATACCCGTTCTCCAAAATTACATTATGATCAATGCTCGTACGTGTACCACGGCTTGATTCCAGAAATATCCCTGTCCACTCATTGCGATAGATAATATTGTTTGAAATCTCCGGGAGCGAAATCAACGCATGTATGCCGGCTCCCTTGTTGTCCACAATAAGGTTGCGCTTGATTTCGGGCCGTGTATTCTTGCAGAGAATCCCTGTTTGTCCGTTTCGTATGGTAAAATTCATAATAACAGCCCCATCCGCACCGATTACACAGGGAGCGCCCCGTCTTCCGTCGATGACGGTCAGCAACATATCCTGCCCCATAAGCATGACATCGTCGACTAAAGCGATATTTTCGTAATATACTCCCTTCCCGACATATACGGTATCCCCCTCGTCAGCCTCGCCGAGCGCGGCATGAATTGTAGGAAAATCGTGCGGAACAACGATTTTTTTCCCTGCCAAAACATTAGTTGTCAGAAATAAATAGGATAGTAATACGCAAACTGGCAGAGATATGACTCGTGTGCTCATAAATCACGGATAGTAGTAAGGGTTTAAATAGTTTATGAAGAATGAAATCATTTCCTCCACAGCAGGCAACGGAGGAGAATAAAATATGTTTCACCATACTCCATGTCAACCTTCCCTGTGCCATGCCACGACAAGCGTATCATGTAAAAAAGTATATCGGCGCTTTAAACGCAAGTCTTTTTTCACTAATTTTAGAAATATACCTTATTTCTGTCTACTGCACCACTACCAGCCCATGTTGTATTTTTTTTTACGATCCGCGGAAAAAGGGTTTAATTAACTACGTTTGCAGCTGTTGACCACTACTTACGAGGAAACCGGTTGCATGAAATTAAATGAAAATCGACACTGGGCTGTTTTAATCCTTCTTATCGGGTATGGACTGTGTGCCGGATTCGGAAAAAACAAGGTGCAGTACATTCCGTTAACATGGTCCGCCCTTAAATCACCTCATTTTAATCTCCATTTTCATCAGGGTGAGAAAACGCTTACCGAAATTGCTCCGTTCTGGATCGAACGGGCGTACCTTTCGCTTCAGAAACAGTTCCAGTTCAACCAGAAAGAGCGCATTGCCATTGTGATATATGGAACGCCCAATTTATTTACCCAAACCAATATAATTACTGAAATCATTCCAGAGGAAGTAGGCGGTTTTACCGAATTGCTGAAAAATCGTATCGCCATTCCTTTTAACGGTTCCTACAATGATTTCCGTCATGTTCTGCATCACGAACTGGTGCACGCATTCATGTTCGGCATGCTCTTCGATCAGTTCGGCAGCAATCTTTTTTCCGGCAACCTGCAGCTGCCGCTTTGGTTCATGGAAGGTTCCGCCGAGTATCTTTCCAGCAAATGGGATGCCGAGGCCGATATGTTCATGATCGACCAGGCCCTTAACTCCTCAATTCCGCTTCCCGGCGCCGGACTGGACGGCTATTTGGCCTATAAAGGGGGGCAATCATTCCTTTTTTTTCTGGAGTCAAGCAGGGGCGATTCACTTTTTCAGCGATTCCTCATTGAATTCAAAAAGAGTAAACGGGTCGAAACGGCGCTTAAAACAACCTACCGCAAACCGGTTGAAGAACTCGGCAAGGAGTGGGTTTCGGAACTGCGCAGGCTTTACTGGCCGGAAATCGGGTGCCGGATCGACCCCGCGAGCCATGCAGAACCGGTAACGCGGCACCTGGAAACACGAGACCACTTCAATTTGCGCCCCCGAATTTCTCCCGACGGCGGGCGTATCGCCTTTTTCAGCGACCGGCGTGACTATACTCGTATTCTTATCACCGATCCGAAAGGCAAAATCATCCATGAAATCGGCCAAAACGGTTACGGCGGTTATTTCGAATCGTTCCACCCTTTCCGCAGCGGCATGTGCTGGGCACCCGACGGCAAACGGCTCGCCTTTATCACGAAAAGCGGCGAGTCCGACGAACTGCGTATCGTTGACATTGAACGAAAGCGGCTGCGGCGGCGAATACGGACGCGCCAGAAGGCTATAAGCAGCCCCGATTGGTCGCATGACGGATCGCTCCTGGTTTTTTCGGGAATTGACAATGGAAGAAGCGACCTCTTCCTGTACGACCTCACGCGCGATTCGCTGCGGCAGCTCACCCGTTCGGTCGCCTGTGAATCGGACCCGCGCTTTTCCCCCAACAGAAAATTCATCATCTTCTCGATCGAGGACACCAGCGGCCGCCTGCCCGACGGTCGATCGCCCTACGGCCCGCAGCCGTCCGATCTCGCCGTGTTCGATCTCGAGTCGAACTCAATTCGCCGTTTTCCCGCAACTCCCTGGAGTGAAAAACAGCCCTGTTTTTCCCCTGACGGCAGGCAGATACTTTTCATCAGCAACCGCAACGGCATTGATAATTGTTACGTCGCACCGTTTGACTCGCTCGGCAAGGCGCACCCGCTTACCAACTATACCGGCGGCTGTTCCAATCCGGACTGGGCGGCCGAGAGCGACCGGATGGTGTTCTCACTGTTCAACAAGCAGGGGTGGGATATCTGGCTCATGAAGGAACCCTTAAAAAAAATCTCATCCGATTCGCTCGCGCCGACGCGTTGGGTCGCTTCGTTCTCCGACACTGCGGCCGTGTTTTTTAAGAAGGTCGCTCTTCCCGCCGATTCCGCCGACACTGGTGCGACAATAACCGAAGCGAGGTCTCCACGTAACAAAACCAAGGATCCGCCTGTCGGCAGTATCGAGGAAAAAACGGTCTCCACGAACGATAAATTGACAGAAGACAGCACCGAAGCCGCGCCCGCGGCTTCCGCCGCAATCGATTCGTCCGGGGAGGCTCCCGGCATCGTTTCCGACTCGGCGTCCGCCATCGTTGCATCGCCCGTATCGCCGCCGTTCGACACGACCTCCGACTCCATCATTCCACCCCCGTCCTCATCGCCGGTGACCGCCGCCGCAGAGCAGGACGGCATTGATCCGGTCGACACCATAACCATCTCCGCGCCGCACCCCTACCGGCTCTCCTTTTCACCCGACCTCGTGTCCGTGGGAGTGGGAGTGAGCACCGCCTACAGTCCTGCCGGTCAGGTGCTCATCGCATTGAGTGACCTGCTCGGCGACCACCGCATCACCTTTGCCGGAGATATTCAGGGAAATTTCAAGGATTACGCCCATTTGTTTCTCTCGTATCTTTTTCTGAAAAAACGCATCAACGCGGGTGCGGGCGTTTTTTACAGCAAAGATTATACCTTTGCCAGCATTTTCGGCGATCGACTTTACCACGATTTACAATACGGAGGATTCGGTATTGCGCAATATCCGTTCTCCATGTTTTCCCGGCTGGAACTGCAGCTTTTTTCCCGTCATATCGAACAGGAACCGGTGACCTTCGAAGGTCCCACCGTAACGGCGAATATGGGGGTGTCATCCCTTGCATATGTTTTCGATAATATTCTCTGGGGAATTACCGGACCGCTCAATGGCATCCGCGCTGCGGCATCGCTCCAGATTTCACCGCCCCTTAACGTCATTACCGAACCCTTCATCTCGCTGGACACCGACATCAGGCACTACTGGCATCTGTTCAAACGATTCGTATGGGCAAACCGGCTCTATACGGGCTGCAGCTTTCCTCTCGACCGACACCGCTCGGCACGCCGTTACCTGCTCGGAGGAAACGACCAGTGGCTGATCTATCAGGTCAACGTCGATGAATATGAGAAAAATATGCCCTATACGTTTTACTCTGAGTTCGTCACCCCGTTTCGCGGGTGGAACTACGTCGACCTGAGCGGTACCAGAGTCGCTTTAATCAATTCGGAATTCCGCTTTCCTTTCGTTAAAGAGATATCGCTCGTCTGGCCGCTTCCTTTAAAAATCCAATATATCAACGGCGCCATTTTCGTGGACGCCGGTAATGCCTGGGAAGCGGGCGAACGCATCGGCGCCCTACCCCTGCCTGAAAAAATCTACGGCGGGTTCGGATTCGGGATGCGGGCGAACCTCGGTATCTTTATTCTGCGTTTCGACCGGGGGTGGCCCACCGACTGGAGCACCGATATCGGGATACCGATCAATTATTTCTCACTGGGCGCGGAGTTCTGATCGTTATCGATTATTCGGGAATCACGAACGACGCTAGAAATGCACCCAATCCCGCCAGGAAAAAAAGTCCGTCGGCAAGAAGGTTAAACAGCGCATTTCGGTTCTGCCTGATGTGCGGATTTATCTGTACAAATGCCAACAGGTAGAGCAGGACGGGGATCTGGAAAAGAAACCTTACGGTGTTCTGTCTGCGGTAGGCGTGAATACCGAGGAATGCCGGAAAAAGCAGAAGGGCAAAGAAACAACTGATGATCAAGACCTGCAACGCCTTGCGGGCCCGCCTCTCGCCGACGATCGTAATGAGTGTTTCGCGCCCCATGATCCGGTCGCCCTCTATGTCGCGCAGATCGAAAATGAGCGACCGCAGAAAGGCAAGGATAAAGATCCAGCAGAACACGGCAGGGGCGACCGGAAAATCGATCGGTGCATCATGAATCAGATACGGAATCGCCGTAAGGACCGTTCCCCAGGCGAGAGCGACGAACAGGTCCCGTGAACTGGGGATATCCTTAAGATTTCTATACCGGAAAAGCGCCCTGACGCGTCTCGGCATGAACGTCATATGGTAGGCTGAACCGGCCAGTGAGGCAAAAAACATCAGATAGCCGAGTTCTTTCTTGATAATAAAACCCACAAAAAGCAGTGCCAGAATGCTGACCCCCGACATCAGAATAAGCTGAGGCCGGTACGCGAGGTAGAAGCGGTACCGCGAGATGCCGTGGTGCTGCATCGACTCGATGCTGGCCATACTGTTCCAGAGATACATCGAAAGAAAATAGAGGAACGCGACGACCGCGCCTCCGCCGGTAAAGGGAAGCCCGAGCAGAAAACTTGAAGCATAGTACGCGCTCGCCGCACCGAGTGCCACGAAACAATTGAGATTTGCACATATATCAAGCATATGCCAAATAAGGTTCGGAACGCCGCGTGTTCTGGTCTGGTCCATGAAATTGAGGTAATCTTCCACCCGCTTGATCATCCAGTTGGGCGTCGAGGCCCCGGCGCTGATCCCGACCGTCCTGCAGTCGGCGATCTTTTCCCAGACGATTTCCCGTTCGGTCTCCACCAACTGGACCGGAGTTCCGTTTTCACCGGCTATTTTCGCCAATCGCCGCGTATTGGCGCTGTTTTTCCCTCCCACGACGATCAGCGCATCAACCTGGCGCGCAAGTGTCGCCACCTCGGTCTGGCGCTGATCGGTCGCTGAACAAATGGTCTTTTTCACCACGACGTCTTCGGCGGCCGCAAAGCGTTCCTTGACTTTCGCCGCTATCTCGTCGAAAAGCGACCGATCGAAGGTCGTCTGCGAGACGAGGCACACCTTCGGGCAATCGGGGAGCCGTTTCACCTCCTCAACGGTGTGGATGAGCATCCCGCCATGGCCCGCGTAACCGAGCAGCCCGATCACCTCCGGATGCCCCTCATCGCCGGCGATGACGATCCGATATCCCTCCCGCCGATACCGTTCGATCACCTTGTGGACGGTCTTTACTTTAGGACAGGTGCCGTCGATGATTTCATGCCCGCCGCTGGAATACTGTTCCTGCATCTGCGGTGCGATCCCGTGTGCACGTATGAGGAGTTTCGACCGCGCCGAGAGTCTTTCTTCGCCGGCGAGTTCGACGACTCCCCGCTGTTTGAGCATTTCGAGCGTCTGCTGATTGTGGATGAGCGGCCCGAGTGTGAACACGCCTTCTTCCGACCGCGAAGCATACTCGAGCGCCAGATCAACGGCGCGTTTGACACCCATGCAGAATCCGGCGGTTTTCGCGGTAATTATTTTCATTGTTTGTTCAGCACCTCACTGCCTCTTTTCGTTGAAAAATACATACTGCAATAAGAAAAGGTCCGGCTAAAAGTTACCGTTTCCGCTCCACCGAAAGCCATATTTACACCATGACACCGGCTATCTTCGCAACAAACCTTTCAAAATCATTCGGCAAATACCGTATCATCGATTCGCTGTCGCTGCAGGTTGAAGCGGGCAGCATCTATGGACTTGTGGGTCTGAACGGGGCGGGGAAAACCACACTCCTGCGACTGCTGCTCGGCATCCTGCAACCCGACCGTGGCACGGTACGTGTCCTGGAGAGCACCCCGTGGCACCATGACCCTCATTTCTACCGCCAGTGCGGTGTCGTTCTTGAAAGCGACGGCTTCTGGGGCAACCTGACGGCGGAGGAGAACTGCGCCATTTACGCTTCCGCACAGGGTGTGCCCCGGCAGGAGCTTGCCGAATACCTTGCCGTTTTCTGGAACGGCAGCGCCCTTTTTGCGGGTAATAAAAAGGTGAAACACTTATCCCGCGGCCAGCGGATGCAATGCGCGCTCTGCAGGGCATTCATCGGTAAAGCATCGGTCTATTTCCTCGACGAACCGGCGGTCGCGCTCGACCTTCATGCCTACGACCACTTCAAGCTGCTCGTCCGTAAGGCCCGGGAGCGCGGCGCAGCCCTTATCATCAGCTCCCATCAGCTCGATACCATCGACGAGCTCTGCGACCGGGTGGGCATTCTTCGCAATGGGATGCTGACGGAGATCGACCGCGCCGGCCGCACCGCCGATACGTCGTGGTATATCGATACCGACGACTCTCCGGCAGTCAGCGATGTGCTGGCGCGCGCCGGAGGTGCCTCCGTGCGGTTCGAGCGGGGGTGGCACTTCACGCTCGCCGACGCGGCGACGAACATCCCCCGCATCATCGGCGCACTCGTAGCCGCGGGATGCGCCCTCAGGGAGGTTCGGCGGGAGGAAGGCGATTTCGGCTCGGCGATCAGGACGCTCTATGCGGGCCGGCAGCCGAAGGAGGCGCCGTGAGCGGCATCCTCACTATCCTGCGTAAAGAGTGGCGCTGCTTCATCGGATCGGACCGGGGCATCTTCATCATCTATGCTGTTTTAATCGTTTCGTGGAGCCTCATGCTCGCCGCTCCTTCCAATACTACCGTGCAGGCCGGACCCCTCTGGCTCGTTTTCTTCTCGGTGGTCATTTCGGCAAATTTCTCCAATACGGTATTCATCGCAGAACGGGTCAACGGGATACTCGAGATCCTGCTGACCTCCGGGTTGTCGCGCAGGGACATCCTTTATGGAAAGATGCTCTTCGTGTTCGGAATGAGCGTCGGCATCGGCCTGTTCTGCGCGGCGGTTACGCCCCTCTGGCGGCTGGCGCTTTACAAGGAAGCGGCCTCTACGCTCACCGGCGAAACGCTTCTTCTCTACTGCGCGGCGGTGTTCATGAATACCGCCTGCAGCGCCTACCTCTCGGTGCGCATGGGAAATCCGCGTCTGCTGCATCTTGCCAATCTGCTGCTGCTGGGGCTCCTGGTGACGCTGCATTTCGTCGTATCATACTATTTCACCGTGCCGCCGTTCATCCTGCCGCTGGCGCTGCTCTTTATCGGCGCCCTCGCCACCGCGGCGGCGCGCAGGCTCTATGAAAGTGAAAAAATCCTCCAGCCGGTGGTGCTGTAAACAGGCGAGATACAACAGGCAGCCTTCCCCTCGATGCAACCGCCATCGAGACATATTGTATATTTCTTTCAATTTAAATGTGTTCCTTTCATTGAGGGAAATGCATCGATCTATCCGATTCTCGCCTTGAGCCACCCGGGAGTTCCGTGGAGAGAGATTTTATACGCAATTTCTGCATTATTGCCCATATCGATCACGGGAAATCGACGCTCGCCGACCGGTTTCTGGAGCTGACCGGCACGATAAGTAAAGAAAAGATGCAGTCACAAATCCTCGATGATATGGACCTTGAGCGTGAGCGGGGAATCACCATCAAATCGCACCCAATCCGCATGCAATATGTGGCGCAGGGCGGAAAAGCGTATGAGTTCAACCTGATCGATACGCCGGGGCATGTCGATTTTTCATATGAAGTCTCCCGTTCGCTCGCCGCCTGCGAAGGAGCGATCCTCGTGGTCGACGCCGCACAGGGAATCGAGGCGCAAACCCTGACCAATATCTTCCTTGCTCTCGACAACAATCTCTCGATCATACCCGTGCTCAACAAGGTCGATCTTCCTTCGGCCCGTCCGGAAGAGGTCCGGCGCCAGGTAGCGGACCTCCTCGGTATCGATCCGATGACCATAATCACCTGCAGCGCAAAAACCGGCGAAGGCGTAGCGTCGATCCTTGAACGGGTGCTCAGTGATGTCCCGCCGCCGAAGGGAGATGCCGCTGCGGCGCTCAAGGCCCTCATTTTCGATTCGAAATTCGATCCCTTCCGCGGCGCAATCGCCTATGTACGTATTTTCGATGGAACAATACACAGGGGAGATGCGATTACATTCTTATCCACCGGTACCAACTACAATGTTGATGAGATCGGTTTTTTCAGGATGGGACGCGTTCCGCTCGAAACGCTTGAGGCAGGGGAAGTGGGGTACATGATCGCCAATATCCGTACGGTTTCCGACATCAAAATAGGCGACACCGTCACCACGCGGCTCGGCGGCACGCGGGACGCGGTGGCCGGATACCGGGAAGTAAAGCCCATGGTCTTCAGCGGCATCTACCCGGTCGACAAAGCCGATTACGAAGACCTGCGCTCGGCGCTCGACAAGCTGCAACTCAACGACTCGTCGATCAGCTACGTGCCGGAAACGTCGTCGGCGCTGGGGTTCGGGTTCCGCGCCGGTTTCCTGGGGTTGCTGCACATGGAGATCGTCCAAGAGCGGCTGTATCGCGAATTCGACGTCAACATCATCACCACAATTCCTAACGTCAAGTACTATATCCGGCTGAAAAACGGCGACGAACGGTACATCGAAAGTCCGACGCATATGCCGCCGCAGCAGGATATCGAGTGCATAAGCGAACCCGTCACCACGCTGCAGATCATCACTCCCGCCGAGTATGTGGGAGCGATCATGAAGCTCTGCGAGGAGAAGCGGGGGAAGATGGGCACCATGGAATACCTCGAGCCCACCCGCGTCTGCCTGCACTACCGTATCCCCCTCTCGGAAATCATTATCGATTTTTTCGACAAGCTCAAGAGCTGCTCGCGGGGGTACGCGTCGATGGATTACGAGTTCGACGGGTACGAAAAGGAAAATCTGGTCAAGCTCGACATCCTGATCAACGGCACACAGGTCGACGCCTTCTCGTCGATCGTCCATCGCGACAACACGTACCACTTCGGCCAGGAAATCACCTCGAAACTCAAGAAACTCATTCCGCGACAGCAGTTCGAGGTCGCCATCCAGGCCGCCGTCGGCAACAAGGTCATCGCCCGTTCAACCGTCAAGGCATTCCGCAAGGATGTCACGTCGAAATGCTACGGAGGCGACATTACGCGCAAGCGCAAACTGCTCGAAAAGCAGAAGGAGGGAAAAAAACGGATGAAACAGGTCGGCAACATCGAAATACCGCAGGAGGCTTTTCTCGCAGCGCTCAGCCGCGAGTGACGCCCAGCTACAATGACTGCTTCCCGCAGCGGAGACGGCGAAACGTGAATAATCTTTTGTCAAAAACATCCTTTAATCCCCGTTTTGACGTGCGGGTGACGGTCTACCGCGCGACGCTGGCGCTCATTATCACGGCGGCAATCGCCTGCGTCGTCAAGGTATCGTTTGTCGACACGGTCAAGGTTGCGGGAGACCAGATGTCGCCCACCATCATCAGGGGAGACCGCGTGCTCATGCTTCGCACCCCCTTTCTCCCGCCGGTACGGCATTTTCTCAAACCGCCTTACGACCGACCGGTCGTTTACAAAATTCCGTCAACCTCCGGTGCGCTCGGCCTTCTGCGGGTAGCCGCATCCGGCAGGGATACGCTCCGTATCGACAGCGGTGTTGTCGTCACTTCACGAAGTGGCTCTCGGATCACCGTTTTTCATCGGCAACAACCGGTCGAGGTGGTTCCCGAATCCTACTCGCCGCAGGATTTTTTCGCGCCGTACCGTATTCCTGCCGCAGGCGACCTGCTCCTTCTCGACAGACTCACTCTGCGGGACTTCTTTTTCGCCCGGTCGGTTATTCAACAGGAACACCCGAAACGCCGCGTTACCGTCAACCCCTCCGTCCTGTTAGATGATTCCCTCAGCAATGATTATATTATAAACGATTTTGCTTTTTACAGCGGACATATCGACTCGGTTCCCGACTCGTTGCGAGACAACTGGTTTTTCTGGAACCGCCTCGAAGAATACCTGTATCAAAAGCATGACGACCGAAAAGTGACGCTTGACTTCTCGCTTTCACTTGACAATACGGTCATCGAGGAGTACCGGGTGAAGGACAGCTATTTTTTCATGCTCGCCGATAACCGCACGACGGGCCTCGACTCGCGTTATTTCGGCCCCGTACGTAGGTCCTGTTGCATCGGCAGGGCAATTATGGTGCTCTGGTCGCACGGCAACGACGAACAGGGAAAATGGCGGTTTCGGTTTAAACGCCTGGGAAGATTCGTGTCATGAAAAGGAAAAAACGGACACCGGGATATTTCGGACGCTTCGGCGGCGCCTATGTCCCCGAAACCCTCATGCCTGCACTTGCAGAGGTTGAACGGGCATTCGCCGCTTTTCAGAAAGACCCCCTGCTGCAACGGGAGTTCAGGGAACTTCTGAAAACGTACAACGGCCGTCCCACACCGCTCTATTTCGCGCGGGGTCTTTCCGCGCACCTGGGCGGGTGCCGTATTTATCTCAAGCGCGAAGACCTCAACCATACCGGCGCCCATAAAATCACCAATGCGCTGGGACAGGCGATCCTGGCAAAATACATGGGAAAAACACGGCTTATCGCCGAAACCGGCGCCGGGCAGCACGGCGTCGCCGTTGCGACGGCGGCGGCGCTGCTCGGCATGAAGTGCGACATTTATATGGGGACCATCGACATGGCGCGCCAACGTCCCAATGTTTTTCGGATGGACCTTCTCGGCACCCGTGTTATTCCGGTCGACGGCGGGGGCAAAACGCTCAAGGATGCGGTCAATGAGGCGCTGCGGGACTGGACGGCAACCGTGCGATATACCCACTACATTTTCGGGTCTGCTCTGGGCGCGCACCCCTTCCCGACGATCGTCCGCACATTTCAATCAGTTATCGGCCGTGAAACGAAAAAGCAGCTTTTTGCGGCAGAGGGGCGCCTGCCTGATTTCATTGTCGCCTGCGTAGGAGGCGGTTCGAATGCCATCGGTATATTCGATGCATTTTTACGTGACAAAACAGTGAAGCTTGTTGGCGTCGAGGCGGGGGGTCTTGGTCTTAACAGCGGCAAGCACGCAACGCGACTCTCCCCTACTCCCAACTCGCGGCCGGGCATACTCCACGGATCTTACTCCTACGTGCTCCAGGACCGCAACGGCCAGATTGCAAACACTCACTCGATCAGTGCCGGGCTCGATTACAGCGGCGTGGGGCCGCAACACTCCTTTCTTTACAAGACCGGACGGGTACGTTATACCTACGCTACCGACAGGGAGGCGGTGGAGGCATTTTCGCTCTTATGCGAATGTGAAGGCATCATCCCGGCGCTCGAATCGGCGCATGCCGTAGCGTATGCAGTCAAAGAGGCGCCGAAACGGCCGCGGAACGATATCATGGTCATCAATCTCTCGGGCCGCGGCGACAAGGACATTTTTACGGTGGCCGACTATCTCGGAAAAAAGATATGAACCGATACGAAAAAGTCTTTCACCAACTAAGAGAAAAAAATGAAGGAGCCTTCATCCCGTTTGCGGTTGCCGGCGATCCCGATATCGCGGTAAGCGAGATGATTCTTAAAGCGTATATCGACGGCGGTGCCGATATTCTCGAGATCGGGTATCCCTTCAGCGATCCGATTGCCGACGGTCCGGTCAATCAGTTCGCCGCGCAACGGGCGATTGACGCACATATCACCCCGGTTTCGTTCTTCAGACTTATGAAAAAAATCCGTCGTTACAGCGACCTGCCTGTCGGACTGCTGCTTTATGCGAATATCGCGCTCCATCTCGGCTGCCGAAACTTCTGTTTTGCGGCGGCCGATGCGGGTATCGACAGCCTCCTTGTCGCCGACATGCCTCCCGAAGAGCACGGCGAGCTGAGCCGGGCAATGTCGGAGGCGGGACTGTCCCGTGTCTTTATCGTCTCCGAGCTCACCCCGCCGGGGCGCATGCGCATGATCTGCGATAGAGTTGACGCATTTGTCTATGTCGTCAGCCGCCTCGGAACCACGGGGACCGACACGACGCTGAGCGGCGGCGTCCGTGCGACGCTGTCAAAACTCAAAACAATCACCGACAAACCCCTTGCCGTCGGTTTCGGCATATCGACACCGCCGCACGTCGGCGAGGTTATCGCGGCCGGTGCGGACGCCGCAATCGTCGGAAGCGCACTGGTGAAAATCATCGAAGAACATCATGAAGCTGCAGAGGCGCTTCCCGGTCTTCTCGCGAAAAAGGTCCGAAGGTATAAGGCCGCCACTCGTCTTCAACCACGCAACGGCAGGAACCATTATGCCTGATGCCACCAACCTGCTCGATTTAAATTATATCGCCTCGCGCCTCGAAGGCTTGGAAGAGACGATCATCTCAAAACTGATCGACCGTGCCCAGTTCTGCGTGAATGAGATCTGTTACGAGGCGGGAAAAAGCGGCTTCACCGGAGAACCGAGCCGCTCGCTGTTCGACCTGCGGATGCATTACCACGAACAGATGGACGCACTCTTCGGCAGATTCTGCGCACCCGAGGAGCGCCCCTTTACCCGCAACCTGCCCGAACCGCAGCGCGAAGTGGTGCTGCTTGAAACGAAGCTTCAGATCGACGATCTTGAAAGCGTCAATTTTGCCGGTCCGATCCGTACCCAGTACCGGAAGCTGATCAAGCAGATCTGTCGTCCCGGCGACGACGGCCAGTACGGATCGAGCGTCGAACATGACGTCTACGCCATCCAAGCGATCTCCCGTAGGATCCATTACGGTGCGTTTTATATTGCCGAATGCAAATTCCGCGGTGATCCCGACACGTATCGCAGCGCAATCGATGCGCGCGATATCGAAAAAATAGAAAAAATGGTGACGCGCAAGGAGGTGGAGGACCGCATCATCGACCGGGTCTGCCAGAAGACTAGGGAGACGCAGAAAGGGGTCAACCGTGAGATCCGTCAGGTCATCGAACCGGATGTCATCGTTCAGTTCTACCGCGATACCGTCATTCCCCTTACAAAACAGGGCGAAATCGTCTACCTCCTGCACCGGCGGAAAACCGACGACCCCTCCGAACCCATCACCCGGACCACCTGGAAATTCAAATGGTAAGCCAGGCGGCCTCCACCCGACCGTGAAAGGAATGCATCCGTGCTGAGCATACGTCCGGCGAAAAACCTGCAGGGCGACGTCGATCTTCCGCCGAGCCCCGACCTCTTCCTGCTCGCAACCGTCGCGGCGCTGGCACGGCACCGGGCGGCACGCATTATCCCCGTCCCCGACGCGCCCATTATTGACAAATGGGTAACCGCCCTGAGCGGCTGTGCGACGATCACTTGCGCACACAATGAACGTCTCGTCAGTCCGGCAACCGCCGATGCGGCGCCGCGGCGCGTCCGCTTTCCTTCCATTGATCTGCCCTACCGCGATCTGGTCGTCTTTACCCTTCTGGGCATGGGAACAACGATAGAGTTCGAATCGATCACGGAGAAACGGTGCGGTTTCTGGCGGGAACAGGCGAGACGTCTCGGCTATGCGCTGCACGTTGAGCCCGGGAGCTCCTCAACCCGTCTGAGTATTGCCGACGCCCCGACCGCAGCTCCGCTCGACCCGGCGGTGGATGAAACGGACGTTCAGCCGCTCCTTGGGCTGCTGCTCGGCTCGTCGGGAAATCGAAGCTTTACGGTGGAAAATGTACTCGTCTCCCCCCTGCGGGCCCTTGCGCCCATCTTCGGGTATGGTATCGAGGTGAAAAACGCCATTCCGAGGGAACGCGATGAGATGGCGCGGCGGCTTCACCGCCTGCAGCGGAAAATCCGACCGGCAGACCCGGGACAGCAATTCACCGTCACCGCCGATTTCACCGGCGGCGACACTCCGTCGACGGAGCCCCTCACCGTCACCCTTCCGGGCGATGAGCTGGCGGCCGCCCTGTTTATTGCGGCGAATTGCCTTTTTCCGAAAAGTTCGTTTATTATTAATAATGCGCTCCTCGAAAACTGGGCGACCCCGGTGGTGGCCTTCATCAGAAAAATGGGGTGCAAGGTGTCGCTTCAGCAGACCGGACACTCCTCCTTCGGACCGGTAGGTATGCTCCATCTACAGACGACGAACGGTTTAAGCGGCAGAAAGATGGATTGCATGCCGGCGGTTCAGTATTTTCCTTTTCTGCCGGCGATGACGGTGATTGCGGCGTTTGCTGAGGGGGAAACGGTTTTTCGCGCACTCTCGGACCTGCGGCTTGATCGACCCGACGGCATCGAGCAAATCGAATCATGCATCCGTCTTCTCGGTGCCCGTCACGGCGGAATGCCCGATGGTATTGTTTTGAAGGGGGGGCGTGATTTCGACGGCTTTGACCTCAACGCTCCACTCCCCGCTCCCTGCGCAGCGGCATTCGCAATCGCGGGGCTGCGATGCATCGGCATCACAAAGATCAATGACGAACACCTGCGGCGGCGACTGCCGAAATTCGAGGAAACACTTAACGCCGTGTGCGAATACCGGAATTGATATGCAGAAAATCGGTACATTCGGTGTTGTCGCTTTTAATGAATCCGGTCAGGTACGGGAGGTGGTGGGCCGTATCGTCGACTGGTCGCGCGCCAACGCCGTCCCGCTCTCGTTCCACCCCTTTCTTAAAAATCTTGTCGATGCCCCCGTGGCCGCCGAGGAGGCATCATTTATCACCTCCTCCGATGCAATCATATCGCTCGGCGGCGACGGTACGTTCCTTTCGGTGGCACGCATGTGTCGTTTTTCCGGGAAACCGGTGATCGGCGTCAACATCGGAAGCCTGGGCTTTCTCACCGATATCGGCATCGACAACCTGGAAGAAAACCTGATGAAAATACGCAACGGCAATTACCGTACGATCAGCCGGATGGTACTCGATGCGAAATTGACACGTAACAATAATGTGATCGGCTCATTCCATGCGCTCAATGACGTCTTCATCAACCGCGTCGACACGCCGAAGCTCACCTCGATCTCCGCATGGCACGGCAATGATTTCATTACCGAGTTTTTCGCCGACGGCATCATTATCGCCACGCCGAGCGGCTCCACCGCCTACTCCCTCTCCGCCGGAGGTCCGATCGTTGAGCCGACCGTGCAGGCGTTCCTGCTCACTCCCATCTGCCCCCATTCGCTTACCGAACGGCCGATCATCCTTCCGTCGGACAAGGAGCTGCGGCTTGTCGTCAATGAAAAGAACCCCGACCTGCTTCTCAGCATCGACGGGCTGGAGTCGGTACGCCTGCAGAGCGACGACCGGATCATCGTCTCCTACGGCGGCGTTGCCGGCAACCTCATGCAGCTCGCCGAGCAGTCTTATTTTTCACTCCTGCGGCGTAAACTGGCCTGGGGGCGCGGCTACAAACAGCGGCAGAAGCGCCCATGATACGTGAGCTGCGCATCAGGAACCTCGCACTGATAGAGTCACTTACCTTTGAATTCGGGCGCGGCTTTACTGTCTTTACCGGTGAAACGGGAGCGGGAAAATCGATCCTCATCGGCGCCATCGGGCTTCTGCTCGGCGAGCGCGCGTCAGCGGAAAGCATCAGGAGCGGCTGCAATGAGGCGGAAGTGGGCGGGATATTCGAGGTCGACCTCTCAGCCGAACCGTTTCGATCGCTGCTCGAGAAGTTGTCGATAACCGCCGACGACAACCAGCTCATCATCCGGCGCAGGCTCTCCGCCGGCGACCGTTCGCGTATTCACGTCAACGAAACCCCTCTTTCCCTCGCAGCGTTGCGCCGTATCGGCGACCTGCTCATCGACCTCCATGGCCAACACGAACACCAGTCGCTGCTCAACGAGCAGACCCATCATGAAGTCATCGACCGCCTTGAAGGCGTCAAGCCCCTCCGCCGCATCTACGACGCCGCCTGGCGGTCGTTTGCGGAAGCGCGCCGCGCCCTCGACCGGCACGATGCCGACACACGCCTGCTCAACGAAAAACGGGAGATGCTCGAATTTCAGCTCCACGAACTCGACCAGGCGCATCTCAAAAGCGGCGAAGAGGAGGAACTCGAGGCCGAACTGAAGCTCCTTTCGTCATCGGCCCAGCGGATGACCGCGGTAAGCGGCATTCTCGAACTGATCGGCTCGTCGACCGCCGCTTCACTCGACAAGCAGGTCGCCTCGGTCCGGCGGCACCTCGAGCAGCTTGCCAGATACGACCCGTCGGCGCGGCCATGGATCGACGACGTTGAAAACGCCCAGCGTATCTTTTCCGAACTCGAGGCGTTCTGCAGCTCCTACCTGAGCACAAACGGCGAACGGGCCGACCCGACGCGGATCGAAAAAATCAACGCACGGCTTGCAAGGATCCAGCGGCTTAAAAAGAAATATTCTGCGACCATCGAGGGGCTCATTGACAAAGAGCAATCCCTCCGCGGCGATCTCGCCTCGCTTGATAACAGCGGCATCGAGCGACGGGAACTGGAAAAAACGTTCACCGACGCTCAGACCGCCTGCGTTCTCGCGGGAAAAAAGCTCGGCGAAGCCCGTCAAGCGGCTGTTCGGACATTCGACCGCACCATCACCGTCATGATGGAACGGCTCGGGTTCAAGGGAGGCGGATGGCGGACCCGCTTCGCACCGCTCGACGCCCCTTCGGAACAGGGGTGCGAAACCCTCCGTTTTTTCGTGCGCACCAACCCCGGCGAGGCCGAACTCCCCCTCGCGGCAACCGCCTCCGGCGGCGAAATCTCCCGTCTCATGCTCGCGGTAAAAACCGTCCTTTCACGAAGCGACTACGTACCGGTGCTCATCTTCGACGAAATCGATTCCGGCATCGGCGGCATCGTCGCCGGTGCGGTTGGTGACGCACTCAGGGAATTGAGCCTGACGCACCAGGTGCTCTGCATCTCCCACCTTCACCAGATCGCCTCCCTGGCCGACCGGCAGGTGAAAGTGTACAAGAAGCAATCGGGCGGCCGGACCGTCACCTGCGTCGAAGAACTTTCCAACGAGCAACGGGTAAACGAGATCGCACGCATGCTGGGCGGAGATTCCAAAATCGCGTTGGAGCATGCACGAGAACTGCTGGGAAAGGGGAAGAAAGGATGAGGGGTTCCCTTTCGCCTTATTTCATATCCCGCACCGCCAGCAATGCGCGCGGGATATCCGGGTGCCCGTAGTTGCAGCGGCCCATACCCATGCGTGCCACCCAGATCCACTGTATGGAAAGGGAGTCGGAGGCGGGGTTGCAGCTCCATATATCGCTTACATTGCAGTTCCAGCCTACGGGGAGATAGAGTCCGTGACGGTTCCGTCTGGGAACAAGAAGCGCCATGATTTCCTCGATGGTCGGTGGTCTCCAGTTGTCGAATCCCTGCCATCTGCCGGCATTCAGACGATTAACGGCGTCATCGATTTGCCCGTAGGGCAATAACGACGAGGTCGCATAACGCTGCCACATGATCAGGGTGAACGAATCGGCAACGACCGAATCACCAAAAATCAAGCCGTCCGCTCCCGAACGGATGCCTTTACCGCGCGGATTGTTCCACGGTTTCGACCACTTGCTTTTTTTACAAAAAAGATTTTTTCCCAAGATGAGCAGCAGCATGTCGTCGGAATCCATCCTGTCGCGGCATTTGTATTTCCCGACATATTTCGGGGCATGCGGGGCGGCAGCCGTCGACGCGGCGGCGGAAACAGGCGGTGAACCGGCCGTCGATGCTGCGACGGCCGGTTTGAACCGGTCCGGAATCCGGGTCGGATCCCCGGCATCGGCAGCGGCTTTCGTGCGCGATAGTAAACCGGGGATCACGGCGCCGACGTCCACGTCACGGGTCACGACAAAAACGGCTATGAAGAGAATGAATGAGCATATACACAGAAACAGAAGGACAGCGATAACGATGCCTGGAAGGTCTTTCATGGGTGCTTCACCGGAATAAGAACACTCACAGGGCCGCAATGACCGGAGCGATTTGTCAAGGCGTACTACTGCAGCCCCACCTTCGTGGAGAATAAAACCCGCGATCCGTCGGTTTTCCTTACGGTCAGCCGCACGAGACAGGTGCCCCGGCGGTAGGCTTTCCCGCTGTTGCTCACCGGCAGCCAGGAAAAAAGCAGCGGCTGTTTATTGAAAACAGTCACCCGTGAAAAGTCGATTTCATCGCTATACAGACAATCCCCCACGCTGTTGTAAATCACCAGCTCCCCGCCGCGTTCGTCGCCCTCGGGTTGATATTGAAAAAAGACCCTCTCCCCCGGAGGTACCGGGTTGGGAGCGGCGATCAACGTGCCAGGTATCGGTTGCCGTTCGTCGCTCGCCCGCCGGGCGAATACCTTCGACGGTGCTACAACGCCGATCGTGCAGGGGATGCGCAACGGCGACGGCTTCGCCGGATCGTTATGGTAGATAACCAGCGTATCGGTATAACTGCCCGCTTCCATAGCGGTCGCGTCAAGAGTGAGGGTCAAGGCCGCCGTACCGCCGCCCGCAACGGCTGCGGCCAGCGGCGTCGCCGCCATCAGCGGCGGGACCGTCGACACCTGCTGTGTGGCATTGTTACGCTTGAGGGATCCCTCGTCGGTGCACACCCAGTCGGACGCCGAATCCTGATCATTGAATCCGACACGGGCGATATACGCCTTGCTCAATTCGACGCCGTTTCCCCTCCACTGCGTTCCCTCCGGCGCTACGACAGGGCTGCTGGTTGATTTTACAAAATCAACTCCCAGGCCCGTGGCGTCGAGAAGCGTCACCGCAAGAATGAACGTGTTACTGATGAGCCATTGGACATTCAATCCGATATATGCAGAAACAGCGCCCGTATCACTCATATCGTCGGTGATCAGAAACGCCGTTCCCCCTTTGAAGATAAATCCTTTCGGAAAGGTGTAGCTTCCCGACGTCGAATTATTGTCGTCCCAAAGCAGTTGCCAGCCGCTCAGATCGATATCGACGCCGGTATTAAAAAGTTCGATGGCGTCGGGCACCGGCGACGAACCGACGGCAATCTCGTTGATCAGGACTTTATCGATCTGCCGGGTGGTGGTAGCGGTAACGCGAAGGTCGCCGGTCCCCTTGTTTTCAATCGAAAAGGTCTGCTGCACGCTCTTTCCCTGCTCGACGGTGAGCGTGATCTGAGCGGCGGCGACCGCAATCGACGGTTTTTTCTTGATAAAGAACATCCCCGAGCTCGCCGCGGGATTCCCGTCAATATCGGCGACCTTTATCATGCAGCTGTCGCTCTGGACGAGCGGGACCGCCCACAGGAGAACCGAGTCGGCCGAGCTGATACCGGATTTGATCACCGTGAACGACTTTCCTCCGTCGATGCTGTACGACACATCAATCCCTTCCACCGTCACCCCGCGCGTGCGCCATTTGATCGATGTCGTATCTCCCGCGTAAAAAACATCCCCCTTTTGCGGGGAAATGATTCCAAGCGCCCCCTTGATTCCGAAAACCACCGAAATGTTGTGATCGCCGCTAATATTTTCCAGATGCACCGTATCGACGAGGGCTGCCGAAGCCCCGTCAATCGTAATCGCGTCGATCTGGTAGCCGCTGTCGGGCTTTACCGCGAAATTAAGCGAGCTCCCTGCCACTGCCGAGATTTTCCCCGAAGGATTGATGCTTCCGTGCTCGCCTGCCGAGGCGATGATGGTATGGGTTGTCCCGCCGATTTCCCCGATGCTGAAGCTCATGGTATCGGCGACTCCGCTCATGTTGAATATTTTCATACCCGAATTCGAGCCGCTCCACCAGTGGGCGTCGGGTTTGGTGGTATCGCTGAAACGGTCTTTGTAGCCTTTGCGGAAAAGGTCGCCTGCCTTTCCGCTGTTGATGCTCTTTTCCAGTTGGAAAGCATTGTCCGCCTGCTCGAGCGAAACCAGATAATGGCGCGTGGCGGTACCCTGTTCATCATCGTTCGAACCGTTCCGGTCCACATGCCATATCATAAAACCGGAATCCGGAAGCGTTTTAAACCGGCCGATGCGACGTCTGGCTTCGATATAGAACATTTCATTCGCATTGGATTTGTTCCGGAACATAAAGGTGGTGCTGATATTCGCCGGAAGCTGCGTCAGAACGGTTCCCTGAGCCAGATCGGTAATATCGGTAACCGCGTCCCAGCCTGCCAAATCACGCAGGTACGCACAGGGTGGTATAGGATTGGTCGTTCCCGTATTGCACATGAGGCAGTATACCCCCACCCCGCCGGATTCCCCGCCGTAATCGTAAAGATCGGGCCAGTTAAAAAGCATGTGGCCGTTTTCATGGCAGAAGGTGCCAAGTTTGAGCGACGATCCGATATTGGATATCTGATATTTATCGATATAAACCCCATTATATGATTCTCTGATACTCAGCCTGCTCATATGCGGCCATAAGCCTTCTGACCATCCCTGCGACGGAGAACCGGCATACAAAATATTTATCGCCCTGATTTTCTTCCGTGTTGCATCTGATGAAGAAGTATAGGTCGAAAGCGTTGAAAAATCGAAGCCGTCATTTTTAAGCCATTGGAGGGCTTCAAGAATCAATTCCTGAGCACGGGTCCCGAACGATGCGCTACGGCTGTCATAGTAAGACTTCGCATTTTTTGCGCGATAGTACCCGACGACGGTATTCTGATAATCGACCTTCCCGCCGGAAACATCGAAGTAAAAATCCCGCACCGATCCATTGTTTCTAAAACCGGTATAATCACGTTTATTGGTGAAATCCCTTATTGAATCAATCGGAACGGTTGCCTGTTGGTCGGAAAAATCGATCACTACCGTAAGACCGGTAAAACTGCCGACTATCGGTTTGACTCCCTGGAGCGGCAGTATCGACGGGGAATCGTCCCCTGTGGAAGGCGGGGAGGGGAGAAGGGTTGGCCCCCCGGCTTCATCGTCGCTGCCGAGAAGGCGTTGCCGTATTTCCGTATGCTTCCGCAAACGGGAGCTTCTCCGAAGCTTGAGGTGCTGCGGCAGTTCTTTTTCCGGAGTGCCGGGAGTGTTCAGCGATTTCGATAATCCTTTGCCCGGTTGGTAGATACGGTCGGTTGGAATAAGTTCCGAGGAGTCGGGAGCGAGCTCGGCGTAACAGATCCACCCCGTCTCTTTGTTGCGGACGAGCGTGTACCCGTCGGGAGTCTCGACACGCTGATAAAATTCATCACCCCATACGAGCACCGGGACCGTCGAGCCGTCGGGTTGACTCAACTCGAACAGATCACCATTATGCGGAGCGGCAGCCAGGTATAAAACGAGATTCGTGATGATCGGGAACACGAACCTCAATGCCGAGCAATGAATTCTTTTCACATATTCTCCCTGTTGAAATCCCCTGTAGTAGCTATTTTACTTATAATATAAGAAATATATGCATAAAATAGTGTTTGGAACATTGAAAAGTGCCGTTACAACAGAATTTCGTTGAACTCTTTTTCAACAGATTCCGCTCACATCGACTGATTAAATCTTCTCAAGAGTGAACGTCGTGTCCGGGAAGGCCGCCAGATAAAACCGCACTCACTGCATTTGATCCGTCTTTTTCCCAACAGTGTGCGCAACGGAGCAAAAAAAAAGGGGTCGTAATATTCGGTCTTCTCACCCTTGCACTTCGGACACGATTCATGCGGAGGCCCCCACACGGTTTCGAAAAGGTCGTGAAAAAACTTCTCCTTGAGCGGTTTGGGGGCGTGGCGTCTTCGGGAGTGGTGTCGGTACATTGTGCTCTCCTGGCCAACAGACCGGTGACGTAACGGACCGTCAAATCACCGATGACGGCATAAAAAGCTGCATGAACGTTCGCTCGGCGAAAAGGTCGGTCATTCCCGCGATATAATCGGTCACCATACGCCACGACGGGGTGGCGGCGTTGTAATTGGTGTTTTTAATAAAATGGAAAAAAGTTTCCGTCAACGGCGCTTCGCGCACCAGCGCCGAAACGTAACCGTTATCTTCGCCGCGCTGCGACTGCTCGAGTATCTTTTCCAGTTCCCCGAACAGAATCGCAATGATGCCCGCCGCTTTACGGCTTTTTCGTTCCACTTCGGGATGCAGATAAATATGCCGGTAATTGAAATCCTTGAGCATGTTCATCCGGGTGAAAACCTCTTCACTCATTGCGATCGCGTCCCTGCCCACACTCGACGCGATGGTATCGTTGACGAAGCAGCCGATGATCTTGCCGTTTTCCGCGCCGAGATTTTTAACGATCTCCGCCGGGATGTCGCTTTTTCTGATGAGCGCCGCCTTGACGGCGTCTTCGAGATCGCGGCCAAGGTAGGCGATACGGTCGACAAGGCGTACAAGGCACCCTTCGAGCGTCGACGGGTAGTAACACCGGTCGATGATCCCTTCGAGCTGCAGCAGGTCGCGGCCGCGGTCGGGCCGTACGACGCGCTCAAACCGCTCCCCGCAGTGAGTGATGATGCCGTCGCGCACCTCATAGGTCAGATTCAGTCCCGCTCCGTAGTTGGTGAGCTTGTCGACGACGCGCAGACCGTGCACCTCGTGCTTGAATCCTTCGTCCACTCCCCGTTTGCGGAGCAGATCATCAAGCACCCGCTCACCGGCATGTCCGAAGGGAGGGTGTCCGAGATCGTGCCCCTTGGCGATTGCGTTGATCAGGTCGATGTTGAGATTGAGGCAGCGGCCGATCACCGACGCGATGCTCGACACGTGAAGAACATGCTCCATGCGGGTGCAGATATGGTCGTTATGCGGGGAGAGGAAAACCTGCGTTTTATGCTTGAGCCGGCGGAACGGCGGCGAGTGCAGGATACGGGTCTCGTCGCGGGCGAATTCAAGCCTGAACGGATCGCGCTTCATGGGAAAACGCCGGCCGAGCGACTCGCTGCTCTTCTTGGCAAAAGGGTTCAGCTTCTCTTCATCGGCGAGAAGAAACGACCGTATGTTGAATTCAGGGTTCATAGGCTTTCAGGAACGAGACGACAAACCGGCGCTGCTCCTCGGTCTCCACCGCAGTTCGTATCGCCTGCACCGTTGAGACCGCCTCTCTGCCGTCGAGCCGCAGGTATACGCCCACAATGCAGGAGAGCACCAACCCCGTCCGTCCGATTCCGGCTTGACAATGGATGCAGACGGGGAAACCGGAAGTGAATGAGTGGATGCATTCTTCCACCAGGTTCGAAAACGGTCCGTTACCGTCCGGGATACTGAAATCGGAAATGGGAAAATAGCGCCACCGCATTCCCGAAGATTCACATACCTTTCCAATCGGCCCCTTCGGTCGCACCAGCGACACCAGGATCCTCACCCCCTCACGGGCAAGATACTCCAGATCATCCCGTAACGGTCGAACTGCCGGTGAACCGCCGCCGGGCAGATCGCTTCCTGCAAGTTTGCCGGGAATGACCCAGGAAAAATTATGCAGCGGCACTCGCTCTCCCTATGGAGGTGAAAAAACAGTGGCGACACTCTCCGTCAGCTTTGCATCGATTATTTGACGACCCTGACGCCGAATTCCAGCAGACGGTCTTTGCCGTTGAAACGGCCTTGATCAAAAATATAATTAACAAACAGCGAGGAGTCGAAGGGGCGAAGCGCAAAAAGCGCCTCCATCCCCGTTTCCTGAGCCCAGTAGATTCCCTCGCCGCTGTGCTTGACACCGATCATCGAAACGCCGGTCATGGTTACCGCCCCCCATCCCCACCGTACAAGGCCGTAGCGGGCCGTCAGTTGGAAATCATGGAGGTAGCGGGGGCGGGAGGGGGTCATGAGTTTTTCCGGTTTGACAACGCCGAAAAATTTCGTCAAATAATACCCCCAGGTAAAACTCCATATCAAACGTTCGAAACCGTTCCATGAAGGGCTCCCGATATACCGTCCGATATACGGATGTAATCTGCGGTGCGGTGAATTCAGGGTAAAAAAAACTTTATTCCAATAAACAATCGGGTCCGCAGGATCCCGGTCGATCTCATGGAAACAACGATGGTCCAGTCCTGCGGAGACATGGATCCGTTTAAACCGGTATTCGAGTGTGGGAATAAGCCCGAAAGATATATCGTAGGGGTGAAACACCATCCCGCTATAGGATTCACCGCATCCGCCCCTGATTTCCGCTCTGGACATCCCAAAAAACCGCTCTTGGATCCCTATAAGTGCAAGATCGATATTCATATTCATTTCGCAGGAGTATTTATCGCGGAAATCGTCATTCTTTTGAAAGGCGAAAAGCCGGAAATCACTGTCGAAACTGGCTTCGGACAGGAATGAAAAACCGGTGCAAAGCCGATCCCATCCGGTATTCGCCAGAACGATCGGCGGGAAAAACATCACCACTGCTGCAGTAATTGAAAATCGTTTCACTTTCATTCAGCTCCACGCATTGCGGATGCGAAGAGAGTTCTGCGCAATGTACCGCAATGCCTCTTTCCCTTTTTGGGGGGAGGAAATAAAAATAATTCCGCTTCAGTGAACCGCCTATACGGAAGCTCGAAAATATTGTAAAAAAGGTTGAAATTGTTTATTTTTCTAACCTCAATCGATAGAAATGCAATAATTTTTCCATCATATACTTCGAGCGCCTTTCGAAAACCGGAAAAAATATACGTCGTTAACCCGACTGACCTTTTTCAATAAAATAAACAACCTGATCGTACTTACTTCCCATGTACATTCTGATTTACTGCTCGATACCGGTCATTACGGCGCTGATCGGCTGGATCACGAATTACATTGCGGTAAAAATGATTTTCAGACCGCGTAAAGAGGTCCGGTTTTTCTTTATCCGGTTTATAGGGCTTATTCCAAAGCGCCAAACAGACCTGGCAATAAAGATCGCCGAGACGATTGAGAAGGAACTGATTTCGCATCGGGACATCCGTGCGATACTGCAATCGGATGATTTTCACCTCCAGACGGGTCGCGTTATCAAGAAACGGATTGAAGATTTTATTGAAGAAAAGTTTGCCGCGAATACGTTGTTGTCCCTTTTCATGACGCCTGAAATCTCGGGCAGGCTGACCGACATGTTGATGGATGAACTGCAGAAGGAGATTCCCGGCCTGATCGACTCACTGTTTGAATCGGTCGAAAAGAAGATCGATTTCCGTACCATTATCAGGAAAAAGATCGACGGGTTCGACTTGATCCGGCTCGAATCGATCATTTACGCCATCGCGGCAAAAGAGCTCAAGGCGATCGAGGTGTTCGGCGGAGTCCTTGGTTTTATCGTCGGCCTCGTCCAGTTGGCGATCATCGTCGTCGGAAAATTGTATGCATAAGGGGAAATATTTACTTATGGGTATTTTGCCGAAGGCCGCACTGATGCTTGCCGTCGCGTGCGCCGTGTCGGTTCCGGCCTCCATCCTCACCACCTCGATCAGCACCCGGAAATTTTCCGTGGGCGACCGGGTACGGTTCACGGTGAGCGCGGTTGTCGCGAAGGGGGCGACCGTGACGCCTCCCGCCCCCGAAGCCGATTTCGGCGCTCTTTCCGTCAAGGAGTGGAATCGGCATACCACCGAACGGGAAAAATCGGACAGCTGCGCCTATGAATATATCATCACCTCCTATACCCCCGAGCCGTGTACGATCCCGGAGCTCTCTTTTGTCATAGAAAAGGACGGCGGCGTCGACACGCTGCTTACCGAAGCGATACCGCTTCAGATTATATCGGTCCTGCCGAGCGACACGGTCGATATCATAGGGCTCAAACCGCCGCTTTCCGCCGGGAAGGCACCGAAGTGGTGGCTGTGGCTGATCGCCATGCTGGGTATTGCCGGCGTTGCAACCTTCGGCGGTATCTGGCTCAACCGGCGCCTTCGAAAAACGCCGCCCCCTCCGCCCCCGGTCCCCCCCTACGAGGAGGCGATCGAAGCGCTTGCAAACCTCGGCGTAAAGAAATATCTTCAACGCGGGCTTGTCAGGGAGTATGTGTTCGAACTCTCAGAAATTTTTAAGAGGTACATCGGCCGGCGCTTCGCGTGCAATGCCGTGGAATACACCACCGAAGAGATGGTCGCCTGGAGCGGCGCCGCGGATCTGCCGAAGAAACTGCGTGCAACGATCGAATGGTTTTTCCGCACCGCCGATCCGGTGAAGTTCGCCCGCCGGATACCCGATACGCCGACTCTCGACCGCTTTGAACGTGAGGTACGTGATTTCCTGGATGCAACAAAACCGATCGAACCGGGTGCTCAAACGCCGGGTGCCGCGGAAAAGCGGCCTGCAACAAACGACCGGCACGCAACAGGTGCAGCCGGCACGACGGTAAAAGGAGCGCGGACATGAGGTTCAAAGACCCCTGGATCCTCCTTCTGCTTATCCTGTGGGTTCCGATGATTCTTGTCTACCTCCGCCGCGAACGGCGCTTCAGGCCGGCGATCCGTTTTTCCTCCCTCGTCGCGGTCAAAACAGCCCCTCCCTCGCTTTTCATACGCGCCCGGCATCTGCTCCCGTTTCTTAGACTTCTGGGCTTCGGGCTCCTCGTGGTCGCGCTCGCCCGCCCGCAACGGGGGCATTCCGACGAGGAGGTTTCCACCGAAGGGGTGGACATCATGATGGTGCTTGACATAAGCGAGAGCATGCGCGCTCTCGATTTCCAGCCCGATAATCGCCTGGCCGTCGCGAAAAAAACCATGCGGGATTTCCTCCGCAAGCGTTCATCCGACCGGATCGGACTGGTCGTCTTCGGTGCGCGCAGTTTCACCAAATGTCCGCTCACCCTCGATTACAATGTGCTCGACCGGTTCATTGACGATATCGCCTTTACCGACTTCAGTTATCAGACGGCGATCGGCACGGCGCTCGCCACCGCCGCGAACCGTCTCAAGGAATCACCGGCGAAAAGCAGGGTAATCGTCCTGCTTACCGACGGCGCCAACAATGCGGGCGACATCCCTCCGCTCACCGCCGCTAAAGCCGCCGCGGAACTCGGGTTGAAAGTCCATACGATCGGCGTGGGAAAAGAGGGCAGGGTCCCCATGCCGGTAACGGTGAGGAATC
Organism: Chitinispirillaceae bacterium; assembly: GCA_016927235.1. Classification (GTDB taxonomy): domain Bacteria; phylum Fibrobacterota; class Chitinivibrionia; order Chitinivibrionales; family Chitinispirillaceae; genus JAFGNB01. Next base: position 18,038 of record JAFGNB010000163.1, on the reverse strand, counting down.
CCTTTACCGGGGAGACAAAGCGGCAGGTGCAGATGATGGATTCCGACCTCGACGAAAAAACACTGCAGGAGATCGCCCAGATGACCGGCGGCACCTTTTTCCGTGCCCAGAGCGCCGAAAAGCTCGCCGAGATTTACCGCCAGATCGATACCATGGAAAAAACCGAGATAAAGACCACCATCTATACGTCGTTCGAGGAGAAGTTTTATCCCTGGCTCTGGGCGGGTTTTTTGCTCCTGACGGCCGAACTGCTCCTCCAGCATACGCGATTCAGGAGGATTCCATGAGGCGGGTACGATGAAATTCGGCAATCCCGAGTATTTTCTCCTCTGGCTGCTCCTGCCGGTAATCATCGGTTTTTTCATCTGGGCGTACCAGCGGCGCAAGGCGGCGCTACGGCGCTTCGCCTCGTTGGATCTTATCGGCAAACTCACCCCCTCGTCGGACCTTTCGCGCCGGATCGCCAAATGGACGCTTTTCTGCTGCAGCTTTTTCTTTCTGGTGGTCGCCCTCATGCGACCCCGTTTCGGCGTCAAAATGGAGATGGTGCAACGGAAGGGTATCGACCTCATCGTCGCACTTGACATTTCTCAAAGCATGCTCGCCGAAGACATCACCCCCAGCCGCATCGAACGCGCCAAGTACGAAATCGCCAAGCTGATCGACCTGCTCAAGGGAGACCGGATCGGCATCGTCGTCTTTGCAGGGGAGAGCTTCGTACAATGCCCCCTCACCCTCGACTACGGAGCGGCGAAGATGTTCCTCGACGCGGTCTCGACCGGATGGGTCGAACGTCAGGGCACCGCGCTTGCCGACGCGATCGCCCGCTCGACCGAGGCGTTCCGCAGCCAGTCGCGCAAACACAAGGTGCTCGTACTGCTTACCGACGGCGAAGACCAGGAGGGTGACGCCCTCGCAGCGGCGAAAAAGGCGGAGGAGGAGGGCATTATCATCTATACGATCGGTGTGGGTTCCGAAGACGGCGTCCCCATCCCTGTCAGACGCGACAACGACAATATCGTGTATAAAAAAGACAAATCGGGCAACCTTGTCATGACGAAACTCAATCCACTTATCCTCGAAAAAATCGCCATCGAAGGCAAGGGCGCTTATTTCCATGCGGGCTCGGACCTCGAATTGTCGCGCATCGTCGGCGCAATCGCCTCCATGGAGAAGAAGGACCTCGGGGCCAGCGCGATCACCACCTATGAGGAACGGTATCAGTTTCCCCTGTTCGCAGCGATCCTGCTGCTCCTTATCGAATTTTTCATCCCTGAACGCACCCGGCGTCAACAGGTCTGGAAAGGACGGTTTGAATAGATGAAATCATTCGCATTGATTGCACGGCTGCTCTTGTTCCTCATCCTGTCAATGATCACCCCGCCCAGTGCCGATGAGGTATATTCAAAAACCGAGGCGGCCAACCGTCTCTACAGGCAGGGAAAGTTCGAAGAAGCGCTCAAGCTTTACGAAGACGCTTTACTGCTCTCCCCTGCCGATCCGAAGCTGAAAATGAACAAGGGATCGGCACTCTATCAGCTCGGCGATCTTGAAAGCGCTGAACAGAGTTATGAAGGGGCGCTGTCGGCAAAGGAGAAAAAAGCGCGCGCAAACGCTCATTACAACATGGGAAATATCCTCTTCCGTAAGGGCGAGGCTCTCGAGCGTCAGGGGGCCAAGGAAGCGCAGAAACAGTACAAAAAAGCTCTTGAACAGTACATTCAGTCGCTTGATCTTCAGCCCTCCGATTATGACGCCAAATGGAACCTCCAGCTTGCACACCAGCGCATAAAACGGATGGAACAGCAGCAACAACAGCAGCAAAACAAGCAGGACAAGTCAAATAACGACAACCGGAAAAATCAGCAGGATCAACAACAAAAAGAAGATCAGCAAAACGGCCAACAACAACAGGACAAGCAACAGCAGGACCAGGAACCGCAACAACCGCAAAAAAACGAAAAAGAGCAGCAACAGCAGCCGGCGCAGGAAAAAGAGACCGCCGATATGAAAAAAGAGGAGGCGAAGCGGATCATCGAACTCTATGCCGATGATGCCGACTCCCTGAACCGGCCGCCGAAAAAAGGTATCGGGAAGCAGCAGCAGCCGGAAAAGGATTGGTAGCCATGAGCGCACGCGACGACTATTTCTCGACGTTCGAATGCCTGACTGACAACGGGCTGCGGCTGCGCGGTTCGCTGCATTCAGTCGCCCGACCGGATGCCCCCTGTGTCATTTTCTGCCACGGTTTCACGGGGCACCGCTTCGGTCCCGGGTATCTTTTCGTCAAACTCTCACGCGCGCTCGCCGATGCCGGCATCGCATCGGTGCGCTTCGACTTCTGCGGTGCGGGCGAAAGCGAAGGACTCTTCAGCGAAATGCACACCGACACCATGATGCGCGACCTCAGGGCAGTCGCCGCCGAGGTGCGCAGGCGCTTCACCCCTGTCCGCCTTATTCTTTTCGGCCACAGTTTCGGCGGCATGATCGCCGCTCGCTGCGCGGCAGACACGGGGGCCGAAGGCCTTATCCTGCTCTCTCCGGTGGGCGACCCGCAGGGGCTGGTGCGGCAACACAAGGCGCTTCTCGAAGCGGGCACCAACCGCCGAGGTTTCTATGAAAACGGCCCCCATGAAATGAGCCTTCTATTCCTCGACCGGCTGCTCGGGTTCGATCCGGTAGGGGAGTTGGTCGCATCGTTTTCCGGCAACATGCTGCTTATTCACGGCGACCGCGACCCTTCGATTTCCATTGACGAATCGTACCGCTATGTCGCCGCAGCGAAGGAGGCCTCCATTGCCGCCGACTACCGCCTGTTGCCGGGAGCGGATCACAACTATTCACGCGTGCCGGATGTCGTCGCGGTGATCGAAACGACGGTAACCTGGATCAGGGAGCATGTCCATGACTAGGCTTGTTCAATGGCTGCTGCTCCCGTTGTGCCTTCCCGGCTCTCCGATCGGACAGGTCCGTTTTTCGGCATCGACCGAACGGACGAAAATCGCCATGGGAGAACAGGCGGCAATCGTGGCGACACTCGTGACCGACAGGCAGATCCCCGACCTCGCCATCCCGCAGGTCTCCTCCGGCGGCCCCTTTACCGTTCTTAAAACCCACCGCCAGCAGTCGTCGTCATCCTCCATTCAGATCATCAACGGCAAAGCAGTTCAGAAAAACGAAATCACGACCCAGTTCTACTATTTCATCGCACCGAAGCAGACCGGCTCGTTCACCTTTCCTGCGCTGTCGGTGACGATCGACGGCACCCCGTATCAGACCGAACCGCTCCTCTTTACCGTCACGAACGAACCGGTCACCAATCCCGATGTGCGGGCATTTCTGACCCTGGCGAAACGGTCGCTGTACTCCGGGGAGCAGTCGCTGCTGACCTATAAGGTGGCACAGCGTGCACAGGCGCAGGGGTCAAGCGATGTCCGCAACGGTTTCAACGGCGCGCTGGATAAAATCGAACAGGCGTTCGGAAAGAATTTCGCGCTAACGCGCCTCTTTACCAACCAAATTACCTCCGGTTCCGAACGCATCGACGGCGAAATGTACAATGTCTACTCCCTGCGTTTTCTGCTCTTTCCCCTTACCGCCGGCAGCTACACCATCCCGGCGATTCCCTTCGAGTACCAGGAGCTCCGCCGTTCGCGGCGACGTCGTTCGATCGACCCGTTTTTCGACGATTTTTTCGGCGGCGACTTCTTCGGCGGCGGCGTGCAGGCAATTCCGAAAACGGTGTTCACCGGAGCGTTGGCCGTTGAGGTCAAATCCCTTCCGCCCCCTCCGGCGGGCTTTACCGGCGCCGTGGGGTCGTTCTCCCTCCAGGCCTCCGCCGACCCGCGTGAGGTTCCCGCGGGCGAATCGGTCACCCTTAAAGCGGCGCTCAAAGGAAATACCAGGCCGGGGAATATCGGCGATATCACCGTCCCGCGGAGGGACGACTACGAACTGTTTACTCCCGAAAAAATGGTCGTTGTAGACACCGGAGCAACGGGGCTCTCCACGCGGAAACTTTACAAATACCTCCTCGTCCCCAAGCATGAAGGCTCTCTGACCATCGATCCGATCGTCTTTCACTATTTCGACCCGAAAACGGCATCGTATAAAACCGCCTCATCAGACCCTATCAAACTGACGGTCACCAAAGGTCGAGGAGTGAAAAAAGAGCAGACCCGCTACCTTACCCAGGAGGAGATCCGCGAAGTCGGCCGTGACATACGGTACATTAAAACCAGTGTCGCGCTGAAACACCAGTCACGCCATCCTTACCGTGAACCGCTTTTCTACCTGCTTTACCCGCTGCCGCTAGTCTTTCTCGGACTGTCGCTGCTCTACCGTTTCCAATCGACGCGCCGGGAGCGCAATTTCGCCCTGCAATTGCGTAACCGGGCGCTCGCATCGGCGCTGCGGCAGATCGCGAAAATAAAAAAACAGGCCTCCACCCCCGCGCCGAACGACCTTCTCGGCCGCCTTACCGCGACGATCGAGACGTATATCTCACAGAAATTCGGTTTCCCCGCTACCGGCCGCACCCTCGATGAGCTGAAAGAGGAGCTGCTGCGTTCGACACGTGATGAAAAAACCGTCGCCGAACTCACCCGTTTCATCGAACAAATCGACGGTTATCGGTTCGGGGGAATGACGCTTGACCACGCGTCGCAATCATCAATCGTCAATCAGGCCGCGGCATTTCTGACCGGCCTGGAAAAAGGGGCAAAGAAGGAGAAAAAACGATGAGCGCTTGCCGCATTTGCCTGTTTACACTGCTCTGTCTGAGCGCCGCGCGGGGCGCACCGGTTGAACACTGGTTCGAGCAGGCCAACCGTGCCTATTCCGAAGGCCGCTTCGACAGTGCGGCGGCATATTATGAACGGATCATCGAATCAGGCACCGAAAACGCCGCTGTCCTTTACAATTACGGCAACGCGCTGTACCGACTGAATAAGACGGGAGCGGCGCGTCTCGCCTACGAACGGGCGTCGTGCCTCGCCCCGAACGACCCCGACATCGCCGCCAACATCCGTTTCATCCAGTCGAATATTGTCGACCGGCTGCCAGAGCCGCAGCGCGGGTTCCTCGAAACGGTTTTGTGGAAACTGCACATCGTGGTTCCACTGAAACAGCAGCTCTGGATAGCGCTTGCGCTTCTGGGCATCGTTTCGTTCTGTATCGGCTGGAGTTTTTTCGCTTCCCGCAATCTGCGGCTCTGGCTTATCTACCTCTCGATTCTTTTCGGACTGCTGCTGTCGGTGCTGGGCGGGTCGATCGGCGTGAAAATATATGAGGCGGAAAAGATCGCCTACGCGATCGTCGTCGTCCCCTCCGTTAATGCGAAAAACGAACCTGAGGGCTCCACCGTGCTCTTTACCGCCCACGAGGGAACGAAGTTCCGCATCCGAAAAACCGTCAACGATTGGGCGTTGGTAAGCCTGCCCAACGGTGTGAGCGGCTGGGTGGAACGAACGGCGCTCGGGACGATCTGACCGCAGGTATCGGCATTTTCACGACGATGCGAGCGGAGATGGAATTTTCCAGTGTATCACCCTAGAGAGCGGCCGATCGGCTCGGCGGTCACTGTTCCACACAATATGTGCCCCTTCATACCGCAATCTCTTGCTTACCCGACTCCGGTAATGGTACATTGATGAACGAAGTAGTGTAGACGGACACACTTCAAAGGAAGCACCATGCGGATACGGATTCATTTTCGTATTGCACTGCATTTACTCATTTTTATATCCTTGTGGCTCTCTTTTTTTCTGTTTCTTGCGGACCGGATGGATGCGTTATTTCTTGCAGGCGCGATTTCCCTGCTGGTACTTCTCGGATTTCTCATTCCTTTTCTGTATTATTCACTCGAACGGCCGCTGCTGCTGATCCAGCGCGCACTGAAAAATGAAGACGCCGCCCCGTTACGGCGGCTGCGCCGCCCAAAGAGCAGATTCGGGCCTCTTGCCGAGCTCGTAGCGCGGTCATTCGACCAGAAAGCGCATCTTAATAAAGAAATCGGCGAGCGGAAAAAAACCGAGGAGCAACTTGCCGAACGTGAAAAGCAGTACCGCGATCTCTTCGAAACCGCTCCCGACGCCATCATCTGTACGGATGCGAACGGAACGATCATTCTCAACAACTCCCAGGCGCTCACCCTGGTCGGTTATGAAGCCGCGGCAACGATCGTCGGCAAGAATCTTCACGATTTTCTTGCCGATCAAACCGACAGCATACTGCGGACGATTTTCAGCGCCCCCAAACGCGAACGCGCCATCCGCGATTTTGAGTGCATTCTGAAGAAAAACAACGGCGACCGGTTTACCGCCGAAATCCGCATGGCCCCGATCCTTACTTCCGAAAAACGCCCTCTGATGCTCTTTTATCTGCGCGATATCACGTCGCAGAAAACGGCCGAAAGGGACAAGAAACGCCTTGAGGAACAGTTCCGCGTTGTGTACAAGATGGAAGCGATCGGCCAGCTCGCCGGCGGAATCGCCCACGACTACAACAATATTCTCGGCGCAATTTCGGGGTACGCCGATCTCATCAGGAACCGGTATACCGAAGACGACCGTCTGAAGAAATATGCGAACATGATCCTCTCGGCGGCCAAACGGGCATCGGAACTGACGAAAAAACTGCTGATTTTTGCCCGTAAAAACAAGCTGAATATGGTGGAATTCGACGCCCATGAAGCGCTGGTCGAAATCATCGACCTGCTCAACCATACGCTCGATAAGACGATCACCATCATATATACCAACGGCGCCGTCCCCTCATTTATTTACGGCGACGTGATCCAGTTCCAAAACGCGATCATGAACCTCGCGCTCAATTCACGTGACGCCATGCCCGACGGCGGAACGCTGACCTTCCGGTCCGCGACAGTGGACGTCGACCGCTCGTTCGCACATCGTAAGGATTTCACCGTTGCCCCGGGAAAGTATCTTACCGTCACGGTGGCCGATACCGGCTGCGGCATGGACCAAGAGACCCTTGCCCATCTTTTCGAGCCGTTTTTCACCACAAAGGACATCGGTCAGGGCACGGGACTCGGGCTCGCCAGTGTTTACGGAACGATGAAAAGCCACAACGGATTCATAGATGTGCAAAGCACGGTGAACAAAGGGACGGTTATCACGCTCTATTTTCCACTTGTCGAGCAAACGGCGCCCGCTTCCGTCCATCAGCCGCTGCTGCACTATTCCGGAAAAGGACATATACTGCTCGTGGACGACGAGGGCTTTCTGTGCGACGCGGTCAGGGAAATGCTTACCTGGCTCGGCCACTCCGTGACGACCTCCTCAAACGGTGAGGAGGCGCTTTCCCTCTTTTCAACCGAACCCGACGGTTTTGATCTCATCATTCTGGATATGAAAATGCCCGGCATGAGCGGCTTTGAATGTTTCCGGCAGATGAAGAGGATCAAGCCGGACGTCAAAGCGCTCATCTCGACCGGCTACAGCATCGAAGAGGAACAGCAGGCAATGGTCAAAGAAGGAATCATCGGCATTATCAAGAAGCCCTACGTGTCGGCCCAGCTGGCGCAAGCGGTCAACAGCGCACTCCAGGGGGAGACGTCAAGGGGGCATTTACCGCCTTTTTTAAGCTGAATGGAAGCCGCGTCGCCTCTTAACCTCCGGCCTTGACCTTCCCTTCCCCCATCTAGTATCATTCAAAGACCTTTTTTCAGGAGCGTCCATGATCCGCCTCAACGAAAATTACCTTAAATTACAATCTTCCTATCTTTTCTCCGATATCGATAAGCGTGTCGCTGCATTCAAGCGGGAGCATCCCGATCGAGAGATTATCAAACTCGGCATCGGGGATGTTACCCGTGCCTTGCCGAAGGCGTGCATCGAGGCGTTTCACAAAGCGGTTGATGAGATGGCGAGTGATGCGACCTTCCGGGGGTACGGCCCGGAGCAGGGGTACGATTTTCTGCGGGAAAAAGTCGCGGAATACGACTTCCGGCGCCGCGGCGCCGAGGTCGATGCCGACGAGGTATTCATCAGTGACGGCGCGAAATGCGATACCGGCAATTTTCAGGAGCTCTTTGCCGATGATATTACCATCGCCGTCCCCGATCCGGTCTATCCGGTCTATGTCGATACCAACGTGATGGCCGGACGCACGGGAAACTTTTCAAACGGTCGCTATCAGGGATTCGTCTATCTCGACTGCACGAGGGAAAACGGTTTCGTTCCGGGAGTGCCGGATGCGCATGTCGACTGCATCTACCTCTGTTATCCGAACAACCCCACCGGCGCGGTCGCCACGAAAGCGCAGCTGCGGCAATGGGTCGATTATGCCCGGCAGGAGAAGGCATTGATCCTCTTTGATGCCGCTTACGCCGCCTTCGTCTGCGACGAGTCGCTGCCGCAAAGCATTTACGAAATCGAGGGAGCGCGGGAGGTGGCGGTAGAGTTCCGCAGTTATTCCAAAACCGCAGGATTCACCGGAACGCGGTGCGCTTACACGGTGGTGCCGAAAAACTGCCTGGCATATGATTCGGGGGGGGCGGCTTATCCGCTGCATCGATTCTGGAACCGCCGCCATACGACGAAATTCAACGGCGTCTCCTACCCGGTCCAGCGGGCGGCCGAAGCGATATACCTCGGCGACGGGCCGCGGCAGCTCCGCGAGATCACCGATTACTACATGGCAAACGCCGCCATGATTCGCGGCCGTATGACGAAGTTGGGGTATGTCTGCACCGGCGGATCGAACGCGCCGTACCTCTGGATCGATGCGAAAACGGACTCATGGAACTTTTTCGATCTGCTGCTGCAGAAAGCGGGTGTGGTATGCACGCCCGGGGCGGGGTTCGGGAAGTGCGGCGAAGGCTATGTCCGCATCAGCGCGTTCAATAACCCGACACGGGTCTCCCTTGCACTTGACCGGATCACGAAGGTATTGGGCGGATGAGCGCTGCGAATGGCGGCCGATGTTATGCCTTCTGTAAATTGAGCACCTTGTCGAGGTTCGTCAGCGAAAAAAGCCGGTTGAGATACGAGCCCTCATCGGCGTTGGTGTTGACGATAACGAGTTTGCGCTTCTCTTTCTGCATCAGCGTATGATAATAAACGATCGTTCCCAGTCCGTGGCTGTCCATGAAACTCGCCCTGCTCACGTCGACGATGATCGTGGCGTATCGCTTCTTGTAAAGCTGATCGATTTTACGCTGGAATTTTTTTACCTCCGCGTCGGCAACTTTTCCGCTCAACTCGATAATCGGGGCCTCCTCGTCCCCCTTCACCGTCACTTCGAGTGAATCGCGTGTCTCCATAAGTTCCATCTCCCGATAAAATGATTCATTAGGCGTGTTCATATAATACCTCAGCGGAAAAACCTTGTCAATGCATACCGCCCTCCGACGTCGGGATATATTTTTATCCTTTATGACGCTGAAAACCGGTTTTTTTTTCAACGAATCCTTCCTGCAGCATGAACTTGAGCCCGGACACCCCGAATCGCCGGAGCGGCTGGTCGCAATTGTCGACCGCATCGCCGGATCGGATGCTGCCGACCGTTTTTTCCGTTTCGAAACCTCGTTCGATGCAGCGGTGCATGCGCCGTTGATTACCGCGGTCCATTCGGAGGCGCATTTCCGCGACGTCATTGCAATTCCTGCGACCGGCCGGGCTGCGGGGGATGCGGTCGCCGCGGTAATCGACGCTGTTGATGCGGTTGTTGCAGGAAAAATCGCCAATGCATTCTGCGCGGTACGCCCTCCCGGTCACCATGCACACAACAGTGCGCACCGCGACGGTATCAATCAAGGGGAGGGATTTTGCTTCTTCAACAATGTAGCGATTGCGGCCCGCTACGTTCAGCGCCGATATCATGCGGCAAGGATTTTAATCGTCGACTGGGATTTTCATCACGGTAACGGAACCGAATCCTGCTTTTATGACGATCCTTCGGTGTTTTACTTTTCGACTCACCGGTTGGGCGCCTATCCCGGAACGGGTTTGCCGACACGGACCGGCAGCGGCGCCGGCAGGGGCGCCACGCTGAATTTTCCGTTGCCTCGACCCGAACATCCGTTCGGACCGGTCGACGATAACGATCTGTTAATGGCACTCCGTTTTCTCGTCGACCATCTCGACGCGATCTCATTCGCCCCCGATTTTCTTCTGATCTCCGCAGGATTTGACGGACTGGAGTGCGACCTGCTCGGCAATTTTTCTTTGAGCGAATCGGTTTTTTACCCAGCGACGCAACTGTGCATGGAAATAGCCGCACGCTCCTGCAATGGACGCATCGTTTCGACGCTCGAGGGAGGGTACGATCCATCAGGCATCGCATTGGCGGTTGAAACGCACATGAAGGCACTTGCACGCTTTCCCGATGACCGCGCTCCGCCGGAACGGGCAGCCCGATGATCATTTATAATATTCATCCGGTAAATCCCCAGCGGCGCCTCATCGAATCGACCGTTCGCATCTGCAAAGATGAAGGGGGCATCGCGGTCTATCCTACCGATACCGTCTACGGCATCGGTGCATGCCTCGGCAATGCCAAAGGCATCGAACGGGTAGGGCGGTTGCTTCAAAAAAACGAAAAACGACTTTTCTCGTTCATTTGCAGCGATTTTTCCCAGATGTCACGATACGTTATATTGTCAAACGCCCATTTCAAACTCATGAAGCGGTACCTCCCGGGTCCTTTTACCTTCATTCTGCCGGCGACGAACCTCGTTCCGAAAAAAATCTGCCCCAAACGCACAACCGTCGGCGTACGCATACCGGACTGCCGGACGGTGCTCGAACTGGTCGCATCGCTTGCCGTGCCGCTGGCCAACACCTCGATCATCCTTTCCGGCGGTTCGCGCGGCAATCCCGACGAGGTGCGTCCCGCCGTGCTCAATGAAGTCGACGTTATGCTCGATATCGGGCCGCTTGAAAACCCCGTCGGCTCAACCATCGTCGACCTCACCAGCACCCCCCCTGCTCTTATTCGTCAAGGAAAAGGCGTCTGGAATGAATGATCGCAGCAAACCGGACGTTTTTCAGTGAGGCTTCATGAAAAGTGAATTGCATCGTTTGATCAACATCATCGCCCGCCTGCGCGCCCCTGCGGGCTGCCCCTGGGACCGCGAGCAAACCCACGCCTCGCTTCTTCCCTGCCTTCTCGACGAAATGTATGAATTTTTTGAAGCGGTCGACGAGAACAGCCCGTATAAAATGGAGGAGGAACTCGGCGATTTGCTGCTGCAGGTCGTTCTTCATTCGCAGATAGCAAAAGAGGAGGGAACGTTCACCATCGAGGACGTCGCCCACGGCATCAGCGAAAAAATCATCCGGCGTCATCCCCATGTCTTCGGCGACGTCGAGGTCTCCTCCTCGCGCGATGTCCTCAACAACTGGGAACAGATAAAAAAGGCCGAAAAGGGCAAGGCGCACCGCCGCTTCCTGGTCGACGACATCCCCGAAGCGCTCCCGGCGCTTTTTAGGGCCGAGAAGATCCAGCGCCGCGTCGCCCGCGTGGGGTTCGACTGGCACGACGCAGGACCCGCTCTCGACAAAGTGGAAGAGGAGTTCAACGAATTCAGGCAGGCGCTCGCATCGGGCGATACCACCCACGCCGTGGAAGAACTGGGAGACATCCTGTTCGCGCTGGTGAATGTCGCGCGCCATAAGGGCATCTGCGCCGAGGAGGCGCTCCGGGCCGCGAACAACAAGTTTACGCGACGCTTCCGCTTTGTCGAAGACGCGTGCACCAAAGCAGGGATTGATATTCAGAAGGCGTCACTCGAAACGCTCGACCGTTTCTGGGAACAGAGCAAGAAGGAGGTCGGGTAGGTGAAGGCGACAAGGGTTCTCCCCCGTCGCCGCCCGGCTCACCGCAGAATCACTTCGAAGCGCAGCGTTTCCAGCCGCCCGCTCAGGTCCTCGACCTGAATGGTAAACTGATTTGAGCCGCGCCGCACATTCACTTTACCGACATACATGTAATCGTTATTATTGCGCAACTGGATGGTCTGGCCGTTGCCGGTCACCCTGCAATAGTGTATCGACTGCGGTACGTTCCCGATTCCGTCGTCGATCTCCACCTCGACATCGATCGACTCTTCAGCGCCCCGGTTCCCGGGATGAAGTACCGGCGGCAATCCCTCATAGATCATCGGGTTCGACGACGGCTCATGAAGCAGAATAATGAGGGGACCCGGAAGATAATAAAGTCTGCCCCTGATCACCGGCGAGCTGTTTCCCGCACGGTCGACAACCTGGATGGAATAATCGTTCGCGCCTTCGTTGAGCAGAAGCTGTTCGGTACGCCCGGGTTCCGAGGTGATCCTTTCGGCGGAGCCGTTGTTAATGATTTTAATTGTCAGCTCTTCACCGGGAGTCCGGTCGAGAACCTGGAGCGGCACCGTGCGCTGCATGGTCGCCTGTTGCCCCTGCAGCGAAAAGAGACAGAGCGGAACGCTCGTATTTATCTGCGGCGAGGTTCCGTCAATTTTAAGATTGAAGCTCCTCGCCAGCTCTTCGCCCTGACTGCGGGCAATGATCTCGAGCTGGTAATCGCCGATGTCCCGTTCCGAAACGACCAGCTCTCCGTTAAAAATCCCGTTTGCCGCGACGCTGACCGGTACGCCGTTGGCGGTCACCGCGGCACCTTTTGCCGTTTTACCGCTCACCCGTATCGTACGGGTTTTTATCAGCTGTCCATCGAGGGGAGAGAAACACTCGAGCAGCTCCTTGTCCGTCGGCGGATCATAGGCGACGTTTCGCTGCAGCACCCGCTCGCTCCCGCCGTATTCAGCTCGGATTTCTATGGTATAGGTATTCGGCTCGTCCGGAACCGGAAAACGATAACTGAACGCTCCGTCACGACCGACCGCCGCCTGCATATCGTTAACGAATACTTTCGCATCGGGTAACGTATTTCCGGTCACCTGGATCAGTGGTTCGGTGATCCGTGCCCCCTCCGCCGGTGCGGAAACCGACAGGATCAGCCGCCGGGCTCCTTCCGGTTCCGCTGCAGAACCCTGCTGGCCCGCCGTGTCCGTTACCACCGTATCACTTCCGAAGGGAATCCCTGTTGAATCGGCGGGAGAAGGTGTACTGCCGTCTGACGGCGCGCCCTCCTCATCCGCGAAGGGATCCCGCGGCACTCCGCCGCCCTGCTGCCCCTGGGCGCCGCGGATCTCCTTGAAATCAATGACCTGCAACTCCCTCTCATCCCGGTCGATAATAACCCGGCTATTCGCCGTTGCATTGATCGATGCCGTCTCGCCTCTGCGGCGCACGGCGACGACGCCGTCATAGACGTCGATGACGGTACGCCGCTTCACTACGTCAATCCCGAGTCGTGTTCCGCGGATCGAAGCGACGGCGGTCGGCGTTTCGAATTCGAATTCCGACTGCGTTGACGTCAATTTTTTAACATTGGCCCACACCTTGCCCGTCAGCACCTTGACGGTCGATTGTGAGGTACTAGCTTTTACATCGGACTTGAGACGGGAAAGGGTGACGATGCTGTTTTCGCCGATTATGAGTTTCGTTCCGTTTTCAAAGGTTACCTCCGCTTCAGCCTCGACATACGCCCTGACATCCCAGCCCTCCTTTACCGGCATGCCGAGCCTGGCCATTCGCCATACCGCCACGCCCTTTGCCCGTACCTCAACCGTGCCTCCCACCTGGGTAATGCGCGCCCTCGCCTCCTCCGCCGCAGCGGCAAACCCATTCAGCAGGGAGATACCGATGCAGAGAAGGATCATTCTTTTCATTGTACATGCCTTTCGTTGCACCTTACCGTACCACCGTAAGATTTTTTACCCTTTCAAATTTGTCCGCCCTCAGCCGGCAATAGTAATTCCCCGATGCGGCGATCCGGCCGCTGCCGTTTTTTCCGTCCCATAATACCTCATAGAAACCGGGCGGCATTTTACGGTTAAGCAGAGTGCGGATCGTACGGCCCATTATATCGTATATATCAATAGAAACGACATACTCCCGCGTTACCAGTTTGCCGTCGCTGCGCCAGCGGTACGGCAGCACGTAGTTGATTCTTGTCGATGGATTACACGGATTCGGATAGGCCTTGCTCACGCCGAACCGCAGCGGCAGCTGCCGCAGTGCGGCGGAATTGTCCACAACAAACAGCGTCCGGTAGCTGTCGGAAGTCCCAATCGGCACGATGATTCCGATGTCCGGATCGACAGGGACGATCGAATCCTCCGCCATGACGAAGAGATAAAGCGGTGTGCCTTTTTCGATACCGGCAAACCGGACCGTCGCCGCACCCGGTCGCGTCGAACCGGCGATCCCGAATTCGAATATATTGACCGCCGCCCACTTCCTGCGGAAATCCGATGCATATTTTGTCAATCCCCGTTTCCAGTCGGCATGCGGGAAGTATAGCGCAGGAAGGTCGGACGGCCGGGGCGGCTCGGGCCGGTCGAGCCGGTCGTACCCGTCCTTCGCATCGGGAAGAATACCGAAACGGTTTTCGGCGTCAATTCCTCCGTCGGTCGTCAAAACGGCCTGCAGTACCCAGCTGTTATTCCCGTTGAACCACGTCTTCTTTCTCTTCGCAAGTCTTTTTTCCTCGAAAAAAGGCATCGTATCGATTACTACGCTGTCGGTCAGATCGCTCTGCAGCCAGTAGCCGCACCAGGGCTCAAGAATACTGTCGCTCGCTTCGAAGTCTTCGGTAAGGGCGTTCCATTTCCAGAGCGCCGAACTCTTCCCCCTCCATACCACCGGATACGGATAGGGAGAGGCGATCTGGTTCCATCCCGACGCTTTACGCGTCAGTGAAACCTTGACCGGCATTGCCGTGAGCTTCTCCCTGGAGATGACAAGCGTATCACGCTTCCCCGCTCCTTTTCGCCAGTATCCCTTACCCGGTTCGAGCGCATTGATCTCATGCTTCTGCAGATAGTAATGGTATATCTGCCGTTCGGTAATCGATTCATCCCAGTGAAGAAGATATTTTGTCTTGGTCAACCGCTCGGTTCCATAGTGCGCCGGCGCTGAAAACATTTCCCATGCAGTATCGCTCGTGACATAGCTCGAAGCCCCGGTAATGGTCAGCGTGTCGAATGCCGGTTGCGCTTCAAGGCCGGCCTGGTCGATCGCCGCTGCCTCGAATCGATACGTGCCGTCGGCAAGCGGATAGAAACGGAAATCGCCCCGCAACGAACGATCCGACCTTGACCACGAAACGTCGTCGAGCGACTGCATCCTTACCGCGTACATTAACTCCGTGTCGCGATCGTCCGATGCGGTCAAGATATACCTGACCGCCCCGGCGACTACCTGTCGTCTGATTTTCGGCGGCGTGGGAGGATCATCGACATCACGTATTGTCACGGTATCGCGCAGGATCGCCCCCATGCCCGCGCGATCGGTGAATCGCATAACAAACACTGCCGTGCCGGTATCTTTCTGTTGCGGCGACGCATGGAGGTCGATGCGCCATTGACGTAAGATTGTATCGCGTATCGGCGTTCCGGCGGCAAGCCAGGCGCACGGTCGTTCCCAAAATACCGCAAGCGTATCGAATCGGTCGGGATCAACGACAATCACGGTACCGGAAACGCTCTTCTTTTCATACATCGTATCGGGCAGTGAATTCGACACCACCGTCGGGGTATCATTGACATTTCTTACGGTAATCCCCAGTTCCAGCGTGTCGCGCATTCCGCTGCGGTCGGTGACGACACAGCGAAGCATGTCGGCGCCCACATGCTCTTCGGAAGGCGTTCCGGTCAGCGTATCGCCAAGGACCCTTACCCACGCCGGTTTCCGTTCGATAACGGACGTATGCGTCTCATCCGGATCGGGATCAGCGACAATTAATCGTGCACGCCAGGGTGCATCCTCATCGATCACCGTATCGCCGGCAAACGTGACAACCGGCGGCTCCTCCCGGTTGGTAACCGTCACCGTCACGGTGTCGCAGCTTTTCCCGCCGCGTGCATCCTCGGCAACAAGTACGACGACTTTTTTCCCTATATCAGCATCATCGGGGGTCCAATTAAGCAGCAGGCCGCTCAGCGTCATCGATTCCGGTCCATTGACGATCGACACCTTTACGGAATCACCGTTGAAATCGCTCACCGCAATCTGCGCGTTCCAGACCGTGTCTTCACGCACCAGCGTATCCGCGGTAATCGTGATACGCGGAGGGGTATTGGCAACCGCGACACTGTCGTACCGCAGTGGAGAACGGTTGCCTGCCGAATCCTGCACGGCGCTCGCCGCGAAATACCAGCCCGGCTCGGACAGCAGAGCCGTCGTTATAACGGTATCCGCATACCGTATCGTTATTACGGAATCGGCAGCCTGTTGCTTTGTGCGTCCGAACCCGATCACACTTTTCACTCCCGGTTCGGCCGACCTGTCGACGGCGAGTCCGATTACCACCACGCTGTCCCGCATTGACTGGAGGGTAACGGCAAGTGAATACGCAGGCGCCCGGCCGTCGGGCAGTTTGACGGATACCGACGAGGTGGCGCCCGTGTCGGACCAGTTGCCCGCCCTATCCTTGACGAACGCACAAATGAATGCCACTATCCCGTCGGGCGGCAGACCGCGCAGGGTATCGGCGGTCTTCGTATGAGGCAGTCTTTTGATCCGGTCGCCAGCTAACGGTGATGCAACGAATCCGGCATACGACGTATTGATCGATACACTGTCGGCGTCGGTACTCGACGACGGGCTCCAGGTCAGCACCACCGTGGAGCAGTTGAGTGCAACGGCGTTGAGGTTGGCAGGCGGCAGCGGCTTTGTCGTATCGCAGACGGTAACCGGCCCTGCAAGGGCGCTGTCGGCGCCTCCCGGCCCCCATACGTTGAGTTTCACTTGAAAGGTGCCTGCAGTCATATAGGTATGAACCGGTTGCTGCACCGAATCGGTCCCCCCGTCGCCGAACGTCCATAGTCGCCGCGTAATCGTCCCGGTTGACGAATCGGTCATCTGTACCTGCAGCGGCGCGGCCCCCTGGGTGGGCACCAATGAAATTCGCGCCACCGGTAACGGATACGCTGCCTGCACGCAGCTGTCCTTCGAAAGCGTATCGCTTCCCCCCGGTCCATTGACGATCAATGTCACCGTGAGAACTCCCGCTGTCTGATAAAGGTGGGAAATCTGAAGCGCCGTGTCGGTCGTATTGTCACCGAACGACCATTGCCGTGAATCGATCATGCCGATAGAACTGTCGGTGAATGTGACTGTCAACGGTATCGTTCCCATCGCCGGCTCAGCCGAAAAACAGCAGACAGGCCTGTCGTACCATGCAAATGAAGCTGTCACTCCGGGTGATCCGACATTACCGGCACGGTCGATACTCATTGCCTGGATGGAATAACTGCCGTCACCAAGCATTGATGCCGGCAGGCCGACCTGCCAGGACCCGGTCGCTGCAGTTTTGATTTGGATGGCCGCACTCTGCCACGACGTCCCATTCCAGTACATATTGTCATTCTGTCTGACAATGGTGATCTGGACGGTATCGATTCCTGAAAGTGCATCGGTTGCACTACCGTATATGTACCCCGTCCATGTCAGGTAACTATACGTCCCGCCGGTTGAAATAGTTGTTGCCGGAGGCTGGGTGTCAAATAGTGTCGAATCGGATATCCATGCCGACCGGTTGCCGACAGCATCTTTGAATTGAACGAAGACCCGTTTTATTCCATCCCCCCCCGAAGAAATGACAATGCTATCGGTTGTCGCGTACACCTTCCAAAGGGATGACGCCGTGTCGGATGCAAGACCGAGACGCATGCTGTCGGCGCCGGTGGCAATGATCGTCAGGGGCGGATCGACGTCAGGGGTAAAGCCGTTGTTGTCGATGATGACGACACTCCCGCCCGCCGGGGCCGTCATGTCGTAGGTGGTGCTGTCCGACACCCAGACGCTGCGGTTCCCCGCGAGATCCTTGAACTGGACAAAAATCCGTTTCCCCCCCTCACCGCCGGCTGAGATATCGATACTATCGATTGACGAATAGACTTTCCATGAGGCCGACGCCGTATCGGCCGCCACGCCAAGACGCATGCTGTCGGCGTCGGTGGCAGTGAT
>JAFGNB010000162.1 GCA_016927235.1 Chitinispirillaceae bacterium | reverse complement strand
TCCCGAGGCGTTCGACCGCATCGTCACCCGGAACGCGCGCATGAGGGCGCTTTTCCGCTATGTCGAGGCGATCGCCGCGACCCCCTTCCCCGTCCTTATCACCGGGGAAACCGGCGTCGGAAAGGAACTTTTCGCGGAGGCGCTTCACCGGTTGAGCGGCAGAAAGGGCGACCTGATCACGGTCAATGTGGCGGGCATCGACGACAACGCCTTTTCCGACACGCTGTTCGGGCATGTCAAAGGGGCCTTCACCGGCGCGGACCGACCGCGCGCCGGGCTTATCGAACAGGCGGCCGGGGGCACGCTCTTTCTTGATGAAATCGGCGATCTTCAGATGGGTTCACAGACGAAACTGCTGAGGGTCATTCAGAACAGGGATTATCTGCCGCTCGGATCGGACGTCGCGCGCCTCGCGGATATCCGTCTGGTTGTGGCGACAAATAAGAGTATTGAAATCCTCAGGAATTCACCGGATTTCCGCAATGATCTCTACCACCGTCTGAAAATGCACCATATCGCCGTTCCGCCGCTGCGGGAACGAAAAGATGATATTCCCCTGCTTCTGGATTATTTCTGTGGCGAGGCGGCGGAAATCCTGAATAAAGCAAAGCCCTCCGTTCCTCCCGGATTATCCGGCCATTTCTCCACTTATCAATTTCCGGGTAACGTTCGCGAACTGCGATCAATGGTCCTCGAGGCGGTGAGCGTCGACACTTCCGGGACCCTCTCGTCCGCCCTGTTCGGCGAAATGACGGGGCCGGTTAACACCCGCGGCCGGCCGGCCGGACATGCGGCATCCGATGCACGAAAGATGCACTTTCCCACCCAACTGCCGACGATTCAGGAAACGACCGCCGCGCTTATCGATGAAGCACTGCTGCGGGCATGCGGCAACCAGAACGCCGCGGCGCGGCTTCTCGGCATATCGCCGCAGGCATTGAGCCGCAGATTGAAGCATTCCCGTAAAAAGAGTGAGCAGAACGGCTGTTGACAGCCGCCGGTATTCCCGTTATCATGCCGTAACCCAGAACGGATCAACCTTTCGCGACATCCCGTCAACAAATGTTGATCCGGATCACCCGGTCTCCTGACCACAACAGGTATAAAGGCGGATTTTACCCGACTACGGCGTCGGTACGCATTTTGCTTTTTTAATGGACAATGCAACCATGTTGAAAACCCGTTACAGGAGGATGACATGAGGCTTATTTCACTGCGGGCAAACAAGGTGCTGTGGGTGGGGGCCGACGGCTACTGCCGGGAGTGCGAAGTATCGTTTGGCGATTTTGACGAATTGCAGCTCGATATTTCGATAGTTCATTCCGACGGGCGCTCATTACCGATCCGTCTTCGGTCGATAGACGGTTTCAGGTTCATCGGAAAAAGCGTCGTCAACGGCCAGTCTTTCGTCGTACCGGCGACACTGTACCGGCATGACGGCGAATTCCTGTTTTTCGGAACCTGGCATCAGGAGAAAGAGTCCGGGGAATTCGTCATTCATGCCCACGAGGTGAACTCGACGGTCAAATCCGTCCGCGATCCGGAATTTATGCCGGCCGCATGACGGAGCTTCGTATGCGCACCGTCAAACGAAGAAAGGAAACATCATGAATATCGCCATATGGACCGTGGATGAAAAAGCGATCCTCGACAGCGTCGTGATCTTGCTCGACAATACCCGCCGCACCGCCGACCGCGACCAGTTGCGGAAAAACATCCACGCGCTGGAAATTCAGGCATGGGCGATCGGGCTCTATCCGCCGATCATCGAGTGCAACCGCCTTGGAAGCGGCGAAAGAAACATCGAAACGCTCGTGATGACGTTGATCGAAAAATACCCGGCCGAAGACCTCTTCGCGATGCCGAGCAAGGCGGTGTTGGGCCGCGGCTTCGTAATATCAAAAGTCAACCTGTTCTACATGCTCCTGCTGCTGATCGGAAACGATCCCGCTGGCGAGGATCTCGTTGCAAGGGTAAGGGAGTGCATTCTCCATTCCATCATCAGCGTGCTCACCGAAGACGTGCTCATGGAGTTGATCGGCGACCCCTATAACTGTGCGGTCGTCAGGGAACAGGCCGCCCGGGCGCTCGCGACGATGTGGGAATTCAGAACCGACCCTGAAGCGGACAACTTCAACCCGGCGCTTGCGCTGCTGTGGAGGGTGCGGAGGGAATCGCTGCCGGTTTACGGAACGCTCATGGGAACGCATGAATATCTGCGCCTGAACGGACGCGCGGATGAAACTTGCAGGGAGTACATCCTCCATGCGTCCGACATTGATGACGAAACGGACGCGCTCGAGGAGTTTCTCTTCGGCATCTGTTACGAGGATCTTGTCATTATCAAGCAGCGGATGGCGTCGGAGCGCAGGACATGCATCGACCGCAAGGAATTAACCGCGATGGTGGGAAAGGACTCCGTGTTTCTATGCGGCGGCGATGAGGACCCGCTGGAGCTCTACCGTTTTTTCAATCACCGACGAAAAAGGGCCTTCGTGCGTCGTAATTCCCAAGTAAAGGGTCCGATCAGGACCTTCGAGGAGAATTTTCTCTCGTATCTGTTGATCAAAAACATCGGAAAGGAAGCGGAAGTCCTTTCCGGCAGACAAGTGGAGGCCGAGGCATGAACGACATGGTGATGAATCCCGATGGAATGTTCCCGGTGGACGTCGATCAATCGTTTTACATGACTTTTGACGGAAAACGAAGTTACTGCAAGGTACCGGTTCTCCGCTATTCCGGAAACCGGATGTACATGGAGGTGCATTATGACGACGGCGACCGGGAGAATTATTTCCTGGTTTCCGGCGACGGAGTCAATTACAACGGAATGAAAAGGGGGTCGGCCGATGACGGGAGGGTGCGATTTTCGCTTCTGACGCATTGCGAGTGGGTGCTGCTTGCCGGTTCCTGGAAGTGCGGCGGAAGGGAGGGAGCGTGGTATATCAGCGGGAAGAGGGTGTGAATGCGATGCGGCGGCTAACCGAGCCCGCGGGGAGCGCCGCCGAGCGTTATTTTCCGGCGGGCCGGTTTTTGTTTCAGTCAACGACAGAAAACGGGGCGCTATCGCGGGCCGGTTCGCGGTATTACGGGACATTTATCCGGTATTACCGGATGCTTCCTTTCCCGACAAAGAGCCGATCACGGTTTGATCAGCCGCCCGCCGCATGATTTTATTGATCGTGTCAACTACGGACAACTAACGGCATATATCGTGGATTGTTTCGGTGAGTTCGGAAAGCGATTCCGCATGCAGGATCCGTTCCCTGTTGTCGCTTACCTGCATGACTCCGGCAATTCTGGAAAGGATGTCGACATGCAGATCATTATGAACGACAGGCGAAACAAGGAAGAAAATGAAATGCACGGGTTCGCCGTCCGGCGCATTCCATTCAATACCCTGCTTCGAGATGCCGACCAGGAGAACCGGATCGGTGATGGATGCCATCCTTACATGCGGGATGGCGATACCCGAACCGATGGCCGTTGAATAATCAGCTTCCCGATTGGTGATTGAAGTGAGGATATTTTCGGTATCGATATGCTTTGCAACCAGGGATACTCTGCCGATCAATGCCGCCAGTACCGCGGTTTTATCCCTGTCTTCAACCAGTACCAGACCATCGCTGAAATTCATGTAATCGCTCAGTTTGATTGATTTTCTCCGTTTCAAGGCAAGCTGCATCCAGGGACCCATGAGAATCGAGGATGCGACCGCGCTGCACACGATGCCGATGAACACGCTTTCCGTTATCAGTTTGTTTTCAAGCGCCAGAAGCGCAACCACGATTTCCATCATTCCACCCGGCGTATGGGCGATCGAGATGAGGTTTTTATTGATTTTAGGCACTTTGGCCATCGACACGCCGATCCAGGCCCCCAGAAACCTGCCGGTGATTCCGATACCGGTGACAAGCACCACCAGAAATATATCGAAATGGGCCGCGAAATCGATTTTCAGACCTATATTCACGAAAAAAACCGGTACAAAAAAAGAATGAACCATCTGTGAGATAATGGTTCTGGTCTCCTCCCTGAGGTTTTTTGCTTCTCCCGCCACTATCCCGGCTATGAAAAAACCGAATAGCGCATGAATACCGAGTTTCTGTATAAACGCTCCGAAACAAAGCCCCAGCAGACATGCAAAAGTAAACGATGAACCGGGTTCCGGCAACCCGATTTTCATGAATGTATCAACTACCGTATTCGAGAATTTTTTTCCCGCGGTAAGCGCCAGCGCAGAAAAGCCTATGGTAACCGTAAAAACCATCGCAACGGAACCGATTTCAAATGACCGTTGCATGAACAGGCCCATGATGATCGTGAAGAGCACCCAGCCGATAATGTCATTGACGGCCAATGCCGACATGGTGAGAAACCCCAGATCGGTTTTGAGTATGTTGAGATCGTGCATCACTCTTGATGCCACCGGCATTGCACTGATGGTCATTACCACCGCCATGAAAAGTCCGAAGAGAAGCCTTTTATGCGGATCGGCGAGATATGAATCGGGCAGAAACAGTATCGGTATAAAGGCAATCACCATCGGAATGACGATATCGGACAACGCAATGATGAGCGCGTTCCCTCTCTGACGCCATGCAGCGGAAAAGTCTATTTCAAGTCCGGTATCCAGAAGCAGAAACAGGACGCCGATCCATGCGGCTGTTTCAAGCATTCCCTGCTGCACTTGATCGGCTGGAAACAGGGCGTCAAACAGTGAAGGAAAGAATCTTCCAAGAACCGTCGGGCCTAGAAAGACGCCGATGAGCAACTCCGCGGTAAGTGCCGGTTGCTTGAATTTTTTAAAGACCTCTCCCGCAACACGGGCTGAGAGAATAATGATAAAAAGCTGTACCAGAAAAAGGAATATGTGCGTTTCATTGAGATGGTGCATTTATCCGCCGATTTCTTTTTTTGGATTGCAGGGAACCTACGGGAGTTGATGAACCGTTATTCGTTTCCCGTCTGTTTACCATACCATAATTTCAAAACATGATTTAATTCCC
>JAFGNB010000161.1 GCA_016927235.1 Chitinispirillaceae bacterium | reverse complement strand
GAGGCGGTGGCTTGTTTTGGGGGCGGGCGGAGCCCGCAACAAAACAAGACGAGCAGTATTGCTCGCATTTGCCGTCTTACTCCACTGACGGAGCCAGTGGTTTCTTTGTGCAAAACCCCTGGAAGGGTTTTTCCACAGATGCTTGAACGGACAGTAAGTAATGACCGATGCGTTCCGGCAATCGCCGGGAAAACGCACACCCGCCGCGCCGGTCGGCGGAAACGAAGTTGATTGATAGTGATTCAGATTCGGGAAACGATCGTTGTGCTCCATGGTTTTCCGTCGGGCGGTTTTTTCAATTCGATGTAGTGAGTTTTTTAATTTCATCCCTGATGCGGGCGGCGTCTTCGTACCGTTCCTCGGCGACGGCCGATGCAAGTTTCTTCCGCAGGATTTCAAACGGCGTCTGTTCACGCTGCAATTCGTCGGTTGCGGTCCCTTCCCGCCGTCCTTCCGCCGAGTTCCCGGCCTCTTCCGGTATGATGACGCCGGCCTCTTCCATTACCGTTTCGTCGACAAAAATCGGCGCCGAAAAACGCAGTGCCATGGCGATGGCGTCACTCGGCCGCGCGTCGATCGACACGGTCTTCTCTCCCGCCTGCACCACCATCTGAGCATAGAAGGTTTCATTTTTGAGGGCGCAGATTTCGGTACGGATCACCTTTCCGTTCAGTTCGGCGACGACGTTCCTGAACAGGTCGTGCGTCAAGGGACGCGGAAAAGGTATCCGGTTGAGCTGCAGCGCGATCGATTGTGCCTCGAGCTGCCCGATCGAGATCGGCAGCGTACGCTGATCGTCGGTACCTCTGAGAAGAATAACGAACTCTTTACCCATATTGACCAGAAAGGTGTTGACCACTTCAACGCGGATCATCGACGGCCTCCTCCGGTATGCCTCCGCAGGCGTGAACGATGCGACGCGTAGGACGTGCCCTCATGTCAGGGGTGTCACTTCGATCGTCTGCCTGCGCTCAGGCCCGACTGAGACGATAAGCACCGGAATGTTGTAACAGATTTCGCGGATCCGTTCGATATAGGTACGGGCCTGCAACGGAAGCTCCCCGTAGGAACGGCACTGTGCGATATCGCTTTTCCAGCCGGGCATCGTTTCGTAGACCGGAATCGCTTCGCTGACAAGTGCCGCGTTGGAGGGGAACCGCTCAAGCCGCTTCCCGCGGATCTCGTAATGAGTGCAGATAGGGATCTCTTCAAGTTTGTTCAACACATCGAGTTTCGTGAGCACCAAATGGGTAAGTCCGTTGAGCTGAACCGCCCTGCGCACCATGACGGTGTCGAACCATCCGCAGCGGCGCGGCCGGCCGGTGGTCGCACCAAATTCCCCTCCTTCTTTACGGAGCATTTCACCGGTCGCGTTGTCGAGTTCCGTGGGGAAGGGTCCGTTACCGACGCGCGTGGTGTATGTTTTAACGATGCCGATGACATGGTCGATGGCGGCGGGGCCGATTCCGCTGCCGGTAAAGGCGCACCCCGCTACCGTATTCGCCGAGGTGACAAAGGGATAGGTACCGTGATCGATGTCGAGAAAAGTGCCCTGGGCTCCTTCGAAGAGAAGCCGTTTCCCCTTGCTGTACGCTTCGAAAATGCGGAAGGCGGTATCGTCGATAAAGGGAAGCATCCGCTGGCGAACCGCCGCGTACCGGTGGATGATTTCATCGAGCGAGAGCGGAAAATCCGCTTTGTAAATAGAGGCGGCGAGCGCCCGGTGCCGTTCGAAGCCGTTTTTGATTTTTTCCGTTAAACGGTCGGCGTCGACGAGGTCCCCTACGCGGATTCCGACGCGAAAAATCTTGTCGGAATACGCCGGGCCGATACCCCGGCCGGTGGTGCCGATTTTCTCCTTCCCCATAAACGACTCACTGGCCGTATCGAGCGATTTATGATAGGGAAGGACAAGGTGGGCCGCATCGGAAACGAACAGACGCTCCGCAACGGAAATGCCGCACGCATCCAGCTCGTCGACCTCCTTTAAAAACTGCTCGGCATCGAAGGCGACGCCGTTGCCCACGATGCAGACCTTGTCGGGATACATGATGCCCGACGGAACAAGATGGAAAATGAATTTCCGCCTGTTGGCGATGACGGTATGGCCTGCATTCGCCCCGCCCTGAAACCGTATGACAAGGTCCGATCGATCCGCGAGATAATCGATGACTTTCGCTTTTCCTTCATCACCCCACTGTGTTCCGACAACTACCGCATTCGACATATTCGACATACCCGTACTTTTTCGGTTAATGGATCAACCCCTGTAAAATACCATTTTAATCGAATGTGCGCGCATCTTTTTTCAATCATTGGAGAAAAGTCACCCCTTGAACCGGCCGCGAGGCGACAATGATACTTCTTCCGACATTGCCCGGCAACATAAAAACGGGCCCGACGGATACTTCTTCCGATTCCGTCCGGACCGGATTTTCAATTACCTCAAAAGAGTGTATGCGGCTGACCCACGGTGGATATTATTTTCAACCATCCCGACGCGGCGACCGGCGGAGGGCTCTTTTTACCGCGACGGATACATATCGCCAGGGTGAGCTGCAGCACCATGATCTTTCCGCAAAATCCACTGATAATTCAAAGTAACCGCACCCTCCTGCTTGAAGTGAACAATCCGCTCTTTACGGATGCAAGAAATGCCGTCTGCGCCTTCGCCCACCTCGAAAAGAGCCCGGAATACCTGCATACCTATTCGATCACCCCGCTTTCTCTCTGGAACGCCGCGGCCCTCGGAATTACGTCCGGTGAAGTTGTCGAGCGTCTGAAAAGGTTCTCAAAATATCCGATCCCACGGAACGTCGTCGCCGATATCGATGAACTGATGGGCCGATTCGGCAAGCTGGTGCTCGAAAACGATCCCGACGGGCTGGTATTGCGGTGCATCGACCCCGGGATGCTCCTCCACCTTGTCAGGCACCCCTCCCTGCAGCACTGTATCGGTGCACCGGTGGATGCATACAGGGTAAGAGTCGCCCCCGAACATCGCGGGCTCATCAAGCAGGTCCTGATCGGAATCGGTTATCCGGCGCATGATCGTGCGGGGTTTATCGACGGGGCGCCGCATCCG
>JAFGNB010000160.1 GCA_016927235.1 Chitinispirillaceae bacterium | reverse complement strand
GATACGACGGCGGTATCCGGATGAACCATTATTTGTGTTGAATCAAAACCGCTGCAGCCGATAATGAATGCGAAAAACGCACCTCCTGCAACACTGAGCGTATATCGTCGCATAAAAGCCTCCCCTATAAAGATGTAGTGATGAATTTTAATCATGTAGTAGGGTAGTTATTTAATAATATAAGTTCAAAAATTATTAAAAATACGATATCGTTTGATGAAAAAAGGCCGCCGTTTTTTCCGGCAGTTTTTTTATATGGATTAGAGCGGTTATTTACCGAGATGGTCGCGCACAATACGCAGCACTCGTCTCACCGGCTCTGCAGCTCCCCAGAGCAGCTGGTCGCCGACCGTAAATCCGGTCAGATACAGCGGCCCCATTTTCATTTTTCTCAATCTGCCGATTGGAACAGAGAGCGTCCCTGATACTGCTGCTGGGGTGAGCTCTTTTACTGTCGCCACCTTCGTGTTGGGGACCACTTTTACCCACTCATGGTCCGAACCGATCATTGCCGAAAGCTCGTCGAGCGGCACATCTTTAGTCAGTTTGATGGTTAGTCCCTGACTGTGGCAGCGCATTGCGCCGACCCTGACACAGATGCCGTCCACGGCAATGGCCTTGTTCATTCCGAGAATTTTGTTCGTCTCCGCATATCCCTTCCACTCTTCACGGGTCTGTCCGTCTTCCATAGGTGTATCGATCCAGGGGATAAGGCTCGCCGCAAGAGGGGCGCCGAAATTT
Organism: Chitinispirillaceae bacterium; assembly: GCA_016927235.1. Taxonomy (GTDB): domain Bacteria; phylum Fibrobacterota; class Chitinivibrionia; order Chitinivibrionales; family Chitinispirillaceae; genus JAFGNB01. The sequence goes on along the minus strand of JAFGNB010000160.1, from coordinate 23,172 downwards.
TGTGTGGGAATCGTACCTCCGCGGAGCGCCGCCGTAACAGTCCGGTCGAGTTCAAGGGCCGAGACCGCAGGATTTTTCAATAAAGGTGCAGCATCGGAGGAGAGAAACGACATCTGCGCAATCAACTCGATCATGTTTTTAGCCCCGGCGCCGGAGGCGGCCTGATAGGTCATGCTCGATATCCATTCGATGAGATTGCGCCGGAAAAGCCCGGCAAGGGCCATAAGCATAAGGCTGACCGTACAGTTGCCGCCGATATACTCTTTGATTCCCGATTGCAGTCCCTTTTCAATCACATTCTGATTGACCGGATCGAGCACGATGATGCTGCTGTCACGCATTCGCAAAGCCGAGGCGGCATCGATCCAGTACCCTGTAAATCCCTGTGAACGTAAGTCGTCGTAAACCGCCGTCGTATAGTCACTGCCCTGACATGAAACGATGACATCAAGTTTTCTAAGCTCGCCGATGTCTTTCGCGTCTTTGAGTGGCGGGACATCGGTGCCGATCGACGGTCCCTTCGCGCCGACCTGTGAGGTTGAGAAAAAAACCGGTTCGTACCCTTTGAAATCCCCCTCGGCCTTCATTCTCTCCATCAGTACCGACCCGACCATCCCGCGCCAGCCGATAAAACCGACTCTCATGAGCTGCTCCTCTGAAAAAGCAATCCTTTGTGTTCGAGGCCCGGAATAAGCCCTTGTCCGGAAAAAACACCGTATGGAACCATAAGAACCGGTTAAAAATAATCAATGTTCCGCAGGAAAGGGAGGGCGTTGTCCTGGAAATAAGGGTATCCCCCCGATCCGGGCGCCTCTCTGAAAAAAAAGTGTTGACAACGGTTCGAAATTGTATTATATATTTAGTGTACTATTAAACTATTACAATATCACAATTGGAGACACTTGGTGGCATTCAGATTTTCATTGAACAATAAAAGCGGGGTGCCGTATTATCGTCAGATTGTCAACCGGGTAATTTACGGGGTGGCGAATGAAATGCTGTTGCCGGGCGAGCGGCTGCCGACGGTACGCCAGTTGTCGGTCGATCTGCAGGTTAACCTCAACACCATTGCCAAGGCCTACAGCGAACTTGAGCTTCGCGGTATCGTCAACACCCAGCAGGGGACCGGAACCTTCGTCTCCCAGAATGAATCCGTGATCGATCCGTCGGAAAAAGAAAAAGGCCTACTGCGCCTTTGCCGTACGTTTCTTGATGAAATCTCCGCATTGGGAATAAAAACCGACGAAGCCTTTACCGCACTGAAAACAATAGAAAAAGAACGTAAAAATCCAAAAAAAGGGAGCTGATGTATGGAAAAACCTGTACAGGAATACAAGGAAAAAAAGGAGTATAGTTCTTTTCTCTGGGAATTTCGTAAAAAAATGTTTTCATGTCGCCGATACGCATTGAATGTGATTCTGATACTGGCCGGATTAGTCCTGGTCTTTGGCTCTCGGCACATCGACCTGCTCCCTCAGACTGCAGTGATTTCCATCGCTGCGTTTTTACTGCTGCTGGGTATGATGTTCCGTATAGCGTTCGAGTGGGAACGAGTCCCCATACTTCGCTTCGGGCGGCTCCGTAAAACCAGCGGGCCCGGAATGTTTTTTCTCCTACCGGTGATTGACATCCCCTACGATTACGTCGACTGCCGGATTACGGTTACCGACTTTACGGCAGAAAAAGTGCTTACCAGGGACGCCGTTCCGGTGTATGTCGATGCATTGATATTCTGGCTGATATGGGATGCGGCCAAAGCGAAGCTCGAAGTTGAGAATTATCGTATTGCCGTGCCGCTGAGCGCCAAGACCGCCCTGCGGGACATCATCGGGAAAACGACTCTCGCACAACTGCTGACCGACCGTGATACCATCGGCCAGGAGCTGCTGAAGATACTGGACGCCAAAACCAATCCATGGGGCATCACCTCTCTTTCCGTGGAAATCAAGGATATTGTCGTCCCGAAAGAGCTGGAGGATTCGATCAGCAAGGAGGCCCAGGCGGAGCGGGAAAAAAACGCACGAATCATTCTCGGTTCGGCCGAGCTCGATCTGGCGCAAAAATATGCGGAGGCTTCAAAATTGTATAAAGGAAACGAAGAGGCCATGATGCTGCGGTCGCTCAACATGCTGCTGGATGCGGTGAACAATAAAGGCTCGATGATACTGGTTCCCTCAGAGATACCGCATGTTATGAATAAGGCCGTGGCTGCGGCCCTGGCGAAAAGGAACGGCGGAGAAATCGTATCCGGGGATACTTCCGGCATGTAATGCATTGCTGTTGATAGCGAGGATGCCGTTATGCGAGAACAATTTTTCGCTTTGCTAACACGGATCGTCACGCGGCGGCCGGGGAGAGTGCTGCTCGTGTGTGCGCTGATTACCGTCGCGATGTTTTGTGCCATGTTCCGCATCTCCATGAAAACTCAGATATCCGACATGATGCCGCGGGATATTCCCATGGTGGAAGAGTTCAAGGATATCATCGACGATTACGAATCCGCCTCGTCCATAATGATTGTTGTCGAAAGTAAAGAGTCCGATCTGAAACTCATGAAACGCTGCGCGGAAGACATAGCGGAAAGGCTCAAATCGGTCAAGCGGTTAAAACCCCGCGACGGCCGGCATCTTTCAATCATGCAGAAGCTCGGCATTCTATCCGGAAAATTCCCGGTCCGCGGCGTGTTGTACGATACCCTTGAACTCGTCAAGAGGGTGGATTACAGGGCGGATAACGGCTTCATCGCCGAGCACGGGCTCATGATGCAGAAAACGAACGACCTGGACAATTTTACGGCGATGTTCGAATCCCTCTCCCTTCCCGATATTATCGAAAACATCAACGATAACTTCGAAAAAGAGTTTATCGACGATGCGGAAACCATGACCACCATTGACGGCGAGGCGCAGGCGGTGCAGGGATTGAAGAATATGTACCGGTTTGTCGGAAGCATCGGCGATTATCTTACGACAAAGGATACCGCCGCCGTGGCGGAGGCGGTTGACGCCTTCATCACCGGGCCGCGATATTTCATCTCGCCGGATAATACGCTCCTGATGCTCATGCTTCAACCGACGGTCGATATGGATGAATTCGAAGACGCCATGTATCTCGGCTATCGAATCACCGATACCCTCACCACCATACGGAATAGGTATCCCGAACTCGATATAGGCGGTACGGGGTGGATGCTGCTCCAGATCGATGAAATGGAAGCGAGTAAAAAGGATTTCGGCTGGCCGAGCCTTTTTGCGCTGTTACTCATTCTTCTTTTACTCATCGGCTCATATCGCACCTGGAAAGCTCCGTTATTCTCGGTGGTCACCCTTGCCGTCGCCCTCATCTGGACAGCAGGCCTGCTGGGGCTTGTTTTTCACTACCTGAATATGATGTCCGCGGCATTCGGTTTAATTCTCATCGGGCTGGGGATAGATTTCGGAATTCATTTCATCTCGGGATTCAAGGATGGAAAAGAGCAGGGACTTTCCGTCGCCGGATCCGTTGCATACATGTACACACGCGTGGGAAGCGGCGTTATGACCGGCGCATTGACAACGGCAATAGTGTTCTTCTCGCTTACCGTTATCCGGTTCAAGGCGTTCTCGGAAATGGGCATTGCCATCGGGAGCGGTATCGTTATTGCAATGCTCGCGGCAATGATTCTTCTACCGGCACTGATGGTGTGGAATGATAAAGGATATTCCCTTACCGGTACGATGCTTCGACGTATGCATCTCGGATTTGCCGTACGGATAGGCCGGCATTTCGGCGGCTTCGTGGCCGTTTTTTTCAGCCTGAAACCGTTCCGATCGCTGGCGGAACTGCTGCAGTTCCATTTTCTCGACACCTCCGGCAGGCTTCTCTCGCGACTGCCGGTTGCCGTGGCGGTGCTGCTTGTTGCGTGCGCACTTACGATACTCTCCCTTCAGGCTGCGCGCAATATCGAATTCGAGTACAACATGATGGAACTCGAACCGGTCGGCATACCGTCCGTGATCGTACAGGATAAGATACTTGACAAATATGAGATCGCCCCCGATTATGCAATGTTCCGGGTTTCGACGATCGAGGAGTGCCGCGATAAGGTCGATCATCTGAAAAGGGTGGGTAATAAAACCGGTAGTATCGGCGGCATCGATGCGCTGTCGGAATTCATCCCTTCAGAAGAGGTGCAGCATCGCAATATACCCCGCATCGAAAATTTCCGGTCAAGAATTTCCGCCATGCCGATTAAAAACGGTTTCACGGCCGGCGACGGCGAAAAATGTGCCCGGGAGCTGGTCAGGCTCCATCAGAATATTGCGGAGATCGGGGAGCTTTCGGTGATGAACAGCGGCGAAAGCAACAAGATCGTCCGGACCTGCGACCGTATCGTGGGAAAAACGGATGCGGAGAGCAGGATCCTCGCATTGAGCGCCCGGATCAACGATCTCAAACCGGATCCGTCCGTTCTCGCGCCGTACCAATGCATTGCGGGAAGCATCATCAAGGAGCGTCTGCTGCGCATGTCGTCAACGGATCGCATCAGCCTGCATACGCTGCCCGAGGAGATACGCTCACGATACGTCAGTCCGTCCGGCGGAAGCATGATCGTCACTGTTTTTCCCAAATCGAACATCTGGGAAGAACGGATCCTGAGAAAATTTACTGAGGAAACATCGAACGTATCGGAGAAAATAACCGGTATGCCGCCCATGACGCTTCTGTTCCTCGACCTTATGAAGGAAAAAGGCCGCATCGCCGTCATTGTGGGTGCACTGGCGATTTTTCTGTTTCTCCTTGTCGACTTCCGCTCGATACGCAAGACGGTATTCGCGATGATACCGCTTGCCATGGGAAGCATCTGGATGGTGGGACTGATGGCGTTAACGGGTATGAAATTAAATTTTGTCAATTTCATGTGCCTGCCTCTGATTCTCGGCATCGGTATCGACGACGGCGTACATATACTGCATCGGTATGAGAGGGAAGGCCGGGGGGCCGTTCCCGCCGTGCTGCGTTTTACCGGTCGTTCCATTCTGCTTACCTCACTGACCACCATGATCGGTTTCGGCTCCATGGGGCTTGCGTCGCACAGGGGAACCGCAAGCATGGGACAATTACTGTTTCTCGGTGTGGGCGCCTGTTTCATCAGTTCCGCTTATGTACTGCCTGCGATAATCACCATATGGGAAAAAATGGCGCGAAGCGATACACAATCCGGTCCCGAGGCGGGGAAACCGGCATAGTAACCGATAAGGAGATTTCGTATGATCAGAAATGCAGTTTCAATCGCCGTCCTGTTTTCGGCATCGGTTTTTGCCGTCAGCGTGGACGAGATACTTGACAAAATGGAAGAAAACGAAAATTACCGTACATCGCGTGTCGAAATGACACAGATCACCGTCATGACGGGCGGAAGGGAGAATGTGTCTCGATTAATAAGCTATTCCATGGATGATGGGGATAAAGGACTGATGGAATATGTCTCACCGGCCCGCATCAAGGGCATGAAAATTCTTCTGCTCAACGGCGGCGACGACATCTGGTTTTACTCTCCCCGAACGGCACGGGTGCGGAAAATCGCCAGCCACCAGAAAAACCAGTCGATAAACAACTCCGATTTTTCCTACGAAGACCTTTCCGCCAAAGACCGGAGGGAAGAATACCGGTGTACCCTTATCGGTACCGGGCGTAAAAATGATATCGCATGTTATACAATCGAGATGATTCCGAAGAAAAAAACCGGGAGCTATTCCAAAGCGGTCATGTGGATCGACAAGGAAAAGTACGTTCCGGTGGAGGGGCATTTTTTCGACGAAAACGGGGAATTATGGAAAAAACTTCTGATCGTGCATGTCGAAAAGGTCGGCAAATACTGGACCATGAACAACATTGAAATGCGCAATGTGTTCAAAGGCAGTAAAACGATCATGAATATGGAAAAAATAGAATACGATCAGGAACTCGACCCGGCGATGTTTACGGAACGATATCTGAAACAATAGTTGCCGGACTTCGGGATGTAACAGTTTTGCCTTTAGTAATCGAACGGTATCGAATTACCGAGGGGATGTTTCATGGTCAAACCGATGGGAATAACGCTGACGGCGGCCGCACTAGCCATCGGCGGCGGCTTCGATAACCTGCACTTCGGCGGGTACCTCGAAAACCGAACATCGCTTATGCTTGCCGGTGATGAGTTGTTCACCGATATCGCGACCGTCAGAGTGGAAGGTGCATGGAACCGGAAAAACAGGGGCGGCATCGAGGCGCATGCCATTCTTACCGCCGCACTGCAGCCGCTCGACCCGTTCGAAACGTTCAGGCAGGGATCGGTTATGGAGCGCACCTTTACGGAGTTGCTTCTGGGGTCGATGACGCTGCTGGACTCGCTTGGATTGCTTGATACGACGATGCAGGCGATTTTCTCCTCATCGGATTTCAAATCGTTTTTCAGGTATCTGCCTTACACATCCTTTTACCCGAAGGAAAAGCTGGTCATGGACCGGGCGCTTATCAAGCTTTTTTTTAAAGGGTGCGATCTGTTTATCGGACGGCAGACCATAGCATGGGGCACAGGATACGCTTTCAATCCCACCGATATCTGGAACAAGAAGAATCCGCTCGATCCGGGCGCTCCAAAAACGGGCATAAACGCCCTGCGTATTGAAATACCGTTCGGTTCATCAAGCGGGCTCTGTATGATCGCCTCTCCCGGTGCAGACTTCGGCCGTTCAAGCGGCGGCTTCAGGCTCAAGGGCACTATTGCTGGTTACGACCTCTCCGCATGCGCCATGCGAATTATGAATGCCGACATGAAATTGCTGGCAATTCCCCCCAGGATCATGGCCGGCGCGGATATGGCCGGGCAGATCGGCGAAGTCGGCGTATGGATGGAAGGCGCTGCATTCAATCCGGTTTACGGCGGCAAAAACTATACTGACTTCGATTCACTGTATGTGCAACTCGATGCGGGGTGCGACTACACGTTCGAAAACGGACTTTATCTCATGCTTGAGTATTATTATAACGGTCTGGGGCAGACTGCATCCGATAATTATCATGCTGCGGATCTCGTCAATATGTTTTCCGGAGCAATGTCCGGTTTCGGCCGGAATTACCTTCTATACGGGATGCGGAAAACACTCTTCGACCGGTTTACCATTTCAGCATTTGCCCTGGGTAATATGAACGACCGATCCGTCATGTTTCTTCCGGCGCTCGAATATGTTGTATCCGACAATATATCCGTGGAAATCGGCGGACAAATAGGCATCGGCGATAAACAGGAAACGGAATACGGCTCCGTATACAACAGTATACTGCTTAAGTGCACCGGTTACTTTTAATTCTTCGCATTCTTCACACGTTGCTTTTCCCTCCCCCTCCCTCCCGCAGCGCCAACGGTGCCTGTAGGATTTCCGACCAGACAATCCCCCTGCGGACTTCCGACAATGGTATCTTCCGGGTCGCTTGGCGGACAACCGTCGGGACGCTGCCCGCTGCTGCAGGAATTTTCCTCCCGGTGGTTTCGAGGTTCGTTTTCGTTTCCCCGGTCACGCGAGCATGTTCAGGGACACCCGTCGCTGAAGTCTCTTTCATGGCGGTCTCGGCAACTTGACGTTTTGTGGTCATTTCCTCCATTTCATGCTGATCAGGCAGGACCTGCATCTCCTCGAACACTTTCTGGAGCGCTTTTCGCAACTCTCCCATCCCGCCGCCTGTGGGCCGTGGCCGCGGCGCTGCGGGTTGCACCGGCGGGGAGCCGGGCTTTGTCCGTTTCTTTCCCCTGGCGGCGATGCCGACAATTATCCATATGAAAAAGAATAAAAGAGGGATCAGTGTATCGAGTGAATCAAACAGGTCCATACGGTCGTATCCTTTCAGCATGCATTGGCGGTGGGCTCCCGGCCCGACCGCAACCGCTTCGCATTCCCCCGCTATTTTTTCTGCTCCGTCGCTCCGCCGCCGAGCGATTCGCGCATCTGGGTGTCGGCAACGATATTTTTCATACGGTAGTAATCCATGATACCGAGGTGTCCGCTGCGAAACGCCTCGGCCATCGCCATGGGTATCTGCGCTTCAGCCTCTACCACCTTGGCGCGCATCTCCTGAACCCGCGCCATCATCTCCTGTTCGGCGGCGATCGCCATGGCGCGGCGCTCCTCCGCCTTTGCCTGCGCGATTTTCTTGTCGGCTTCGGCCCGGTCGGTTTCGAGCTCGGCCCCGATATTTTTTCCCACGTCGACATCGGCGATATCAATGGAGAGTATTTCGAAAGCCGTCCCCGCGTCGAGCCCCTTTTCCAGCACCCGTTTGGAAATGGAGTCGGGGTTCTCAAGCACCTGTTTATGGCTCGTTGCGGAACCGATCGTCGTGACGATGCCCTCGCCCACGCGCGCGAGCACCGTTTCCTCACCGGCGCCGCCGACCAGGCGGTCGATGTTCGCCCTGACCGTCACGCGGGTAATCGCGGTCAGCTGGATGCCGTCCTTTGCCATCGCGGCGACGCGCGGCGTCTCGATGACCTTCGGATTGACGCTCATCTGGACCGCTTCGAGCACGTTGCGCCCCGCCAGATCGATCGCTGCGGCCCGCTTGAACGTCAGCGGGATGTTCGCCTTATCGGCGGCAATGAGCGCCTGAACGACCCGCAGGACATTTCCGCCCGCAAGAAAATGGGATTCCAGCTCGTCGCTTTTAATCTCAAGGCCCGCTTTTACCGCCATGATTTTCGATTCGACGATCAATTTCGGGGGAACTTTACGGAAGCGCATGAAGACGATGTTGAGCAGCCCGACCCGCGCTCCCGAAATAAGTGCCTGCATCCAGAGCGACAGCGCCGATCCGACGAAGAAGAAAACAATGAGTGCCGCAACGGCCAGCACAAGCAGCAGGATGACGTTGATGTTCATGAAAGCGGTTCCTTTCAGAAAGAAGTGAGACAACCGATATTACGGTAGTAACCGATAGATTTAATTGAAAAAAAACATCTATTCTTTCTCAGGCCTCACCCCCGGCCATCTCCCCCTGTTCCACCACGATCCGGTTTCCCTCCACCGACGCAACGGTCACCGCGCTTCCCTTGGGGATGAAATCGCCCCGGCTCACTACGTCGAACCGTTTACCGTTGATCAACGCGGCGCCGGCGGGATGGAGGTCGGTGGCTGCGCTCCCGGACGCCCCGACAAGCGACGCCCACTCCGAAGGTTGAGTTGTTGCGCCGTTTTTCGCGTCAAGCGATGCGCGCAGCGTCACGGGCGAGGCGGCAAGCAGTTTGATGCCCGCAATCACGAGCAGTGGAATCAGGCAGACGTCAACAATGACAAAGGTCATGCCCGCCATGGGAGAAACCTTTGAAAAAACGAGAAACAGTGAGTAGCCGAACAGTCCGATTGCGGTAACGGATAAAAGCCCCATTGAGGGCAGTATGAATTCCGCGATAATGACTACAATCCCGAGCAGTTGCAGCACGACCGGCCAGAGTAGCTTTCCCGCCATCAGACGATCTCCTTTGCGACAACAATACGGTTCCCCGCGATCTCACTGACGACCACCGGCTCTCCCTTTTCGATAAACATACTTTCTGCGACCACGTCATATACGACCTTGTCGATCTTTGCTTTACCCGATGGTCGCAGGGCGGTAACCACCACTCCGCGATCACCCGTATGGAGCTTTTGCTCCGATCCGGAAGCCGCATGGGCGTCACTCAGGGTCGCATTCAGATAGGGCCCGTTTACGACAGCGCTCAACCGGGGAAACGCATACCGGAAGAACAGTACGATGATAATAACGGCTCCGAAAAGACTACCGCTTGCATAGATCAGGTTGCGAACGAGCGCCTGCTTTTCCCAGGGGAATTCGGGCCGGGGAAGAACGAAGCTCTGGAACGAAAGGACCATGGCGATCATGAGCGCCAGAATCCCCGCGATACCCACGACGCCGAACCCCGGAAGAACGAATATCTCCACCGCCATAAGGGCTAGGCCGATTGCGAAAAGCAGCAGTTCCGTATAATCGGCAAGCCCGACCATATACTGGCTTAAAAAGACAACCGCCAGACAGGCAATCCCGATAATCCCCGGAACGCCGAAACCGGGTGTTCTAAGCTCAATATAGAGCGCAGCCAATCCAATCATCATAAGGATCGGGGCAATAGCGGCTATAAACCCGACCATGATCTCGGACCAGCTCTTCTGATTTCTGATCACAGTGGCGCCCGCAAGCCCGGTAAGCGCCAGCATTTCATCGAAGGATTCAACGCTCCCCAGTGAAAAACCGAAATCGTACGCTTCCGAATCATCCATGGTTAAAAGTTCATTCTTTCTGACAACTGTTGTGGTTTTTACGATCTCTTTCTTGCGCTCCGCCGAAAGGTCGGCCAACTCGGTTGAATCGAGATACAGCATTGTATCGGGAAGTTCAATTTTATACACCGCCAGCCCTTCGGTGACCATAGCTTCGGTAAGTGTCTGCGGGTAACCATTTCTTTTTGCCAGGGTGCGGAATTTCGCCCTTATTGGCGATTGGAATTTTTCGCCGAGCATTTTCGGGCCTTCATTCGATATGGTAAGGGGAGCCACGTCCCCGATGGTCGTACTCTTTCTCATGACCATTGTATCGCAGGCGAGTGCGATGAGCGCGCCGGCACTGATCGCCTTGGTTTTCACATAGGCGATGGTTTTCGCATTGCGGACATTGATGAGGGTATCGACAATCTGAAACGCCGCGTCGACCCCGCCTCCGAAAGTGTCCATTTCGAGCACATAGACGCGATCGGGATAGTTGCTTCCCTCCCGAATGGAACGGGAGATAAATGCCGCCAGTGAAGCAGTAACGTTCCCCTCAACCGGAATGACGATCACGGTTACCTCTTTTTTAGCCGACAGAGTATCGTCATGCGAATATGAACCGCGGACGACGCTGCAGACGGTGAGAATTGAAAGGAAAAGAGACTGAAGCATTATGAGGCCGTTTCTTTTGAAGTTATATTCGGGTGAAGAAGTCAGGAGTCAGAATTCAGACGGTGGTCCACCGTCTGAATTCTGACTCCTGACTTCTGACTTCTCCCCATTAAAATTCATTCCCGCGCGTTCTTATGTCAAATGTCATCCAGCACCATCTCTTTGACGATGCGGGGAGAATAAAGTATATTTTTACGGTATCGTTTTTACCCCGACCGGGCGTGAATGGCAGGCGGCAGTTGTAGTGCAGTACTTTTCCTCTATTCTTCGCGGCATTTAAAACGTTTCTCAGGGGGGTGTCCGTTTTCCATCAGCGTTTTCCGGCGTCTTTTATCAAATGACGGACGCGGGCGGCGGGTTTTGTCGATCGGGCGATTGTTTTATTGATATGACTTCAACCTGATAAGAGTCACCCTATGCATTTTCAACACAGCGTCGGCTACCCCAATGTACTGGGGATGGTCATGGCGGGGGGCGAGGGTTCGCGCCTCCATGCTTTGACACATGAGAGGGCGAAACCGGCCGTCTACTTCGGCGGCAAGTACCGCATCGTCGATTTCGTCCTCAACAATTTCATCAATTCGGGCATTTTCAAGATCAAGGTGCTTACCCAGTTCAAATCCGACTCGCTCATTAAACACCTTACCGCCGGCTGGACCCTCAACCGCATGCTCGGGCAGTTCATCGACCCGGTTCCGGCGCAGATGAGGACCGGGAAAAAATGGTATCAGGGCACGGCCGACGCGATTTTTCAGAATATCAATCTCATCGAGGATGAGAACCCCGATTATATCGCGGTGTTCGGCGCCGATCATATTTACAAAATGGACATATCGCAGATGCTTGATTACCACCGCCAGGTCGGCGCGGTGGGCACCGTGGCCGCGATTCCGCGGCCCCTTGGCGAAGCTTCGGGGTTCGGCATCGTCGAAATCGACCACAGCGGACGCATGATCGGTTTCGAGGAAAAACCGAAGTGCCCGCGCCCGATGCCCTGCAACCCGGAGCGGGCGCTTGTTTCCATGGGAAATTACATTTTCAACCGGAAGTTTCTGGTACGCGAGCTTTACAATGATGCAACGCTGAGCGCGTCATCGCACGATTTCGGAAAGGATGTGATCCCGAAGATTTATCCCGACTATCCTATTTACGTCTACGATTTTTCCAATAACAGCATTCCCGGTGAACTGCCGGAGCAGAACTTGTACTGGGAGGATGTCGGCACGCTTGAGGCCTATTATGCGGCCAACATGACCCTTCGTGACGTTGTTCCCGAAATCAATCTTTACAACGATCTTTGGCCGATCCGCACCGCTCCGGGGCAGTCGCCGCCGGCAAAGTTCGTTTTTGACGGAAAGGGGGAGGAGAAACGCAAAGGCGAGGCGCTCGATTCCATTGTTTCGGGCGGATGCATCATAAGCGGCGGCCTTGTGACTCGATCGATACTCTCCCGGGGTGTGCGCGTGAACAGTCTGGCGCAGGTTGAAGATTCGATCCTTTTTCCTGATGTGGAAGTCGGTGCAAATGCGCACATACAAAGGGCCATTATCGATCGCGGCGTCAAAATCAATCCGGATGAGCGTATCGGATTCGATCCGGAAAAGGACCTGCAACGCTATTTTGTCAGTGAATCGGGTATTGTGGTGATCGGTCAGCCATCCCGTAACCTGTTGGTTTAATATGTTGTCGTAAGCGTTATATGATGGTATACTTTATAGAAGAACGACTATCCGCCGCCGACCGAGAATATCATGTCCGATATGTGAAAGGTCGGGGAGCTGATAACGGACGTTATTCACTTTCTACTGGCGAGAGGGCTTATTAGTAATGTAATTTCAAAGTAATATTTTGTTACATAGTGCAATTAAAACGATTAAACTGCCGATAGTATGCCTACAAAAGCTGAAACTCTCTATTTCCGGGATATCAACCGGTATCGCGTTCTTACCGAACCGGAGGAGCGTGAACTTGTTTTTCGCGTTCAGCAGAATGAAGAGGGTGCAATAAACGAACTTATTACCGCAAATCTCCGTTTTGTCGTCAGTGTCGCCCGCCGTTATCGCGGCCGCGGTTTGAGCTACCTTGAACTGATCAACGAAGGGAATGTCGGCCTTCTGAAAGCGGCAAAACGATTCGATATGGGGATGAACGTCAAGTTTATCTCCTATGCGGTCTGGTGGATAAGGCAGTCGATCCAGAAAGCGCTTTTCGAACAGGCGGGAACGGTGCGCATCCCGCCGAATAAAATCGCGCTGATCAACAAATTCAAACAGGCTCTCGACCGTAATCTCGGTAATTTTGAGAAGACCATTACGATGCGTCCGTTCTGCGATCACAAAAAGGAGATCGTCGAGATCATGGAGAAAGTTCGTGGGATCTCTCTTGATGCGCCCCTGGCGACCAACAATCAGGAGGAGAACAGCTTCACGACGCTTCAGGATATTTTAGGGGAAGATCCCGATCAGGACGGGGAGAGTGAACGGCGGGAACTGGGTTCCGTGCTTGACGGCGTCCTGCAGAATATTACCAGCAGGGAAGAACGCATTCTGCGGATGTATTACGGACTTAACTTTTCCCGCCAGTTTACCCTTGAGGAGATCGGCAGGGAGTTGAAACTCACCCGAGAACGGGTCAGGCTCATCCGCGACCGGTCGCTGCGCAAACTGTTCCAAAACCCCTCCTCGCGGGCGCAGCTCTCTCCCTTTATTGATGAATCCCGTACGTCATAACCGTATACTTGATCCATGTCATGGGTATTCAAGCATAAACTGCTGACGCTTTTCATCATTACGGGCGCCGTCTACTGGTTTGTCAATCATTCACAGCGGTTTGGTATTGTAAAAGAGGGTTTCGTGGTTTACAATAGAATCCCCGTGTTTTTCTTCGATTGTTATATCGACCCGGACGGCGGCCTTCATCTCGAGGCGGATCTGGGACTCCCGTCGAACGTTACCTACTGGTTCGACAACCATTTTTCCGTCTATGATAAAAAAAGCAGCGGTCTTCTCCCGCTGCTGATCGGAACCGGGTTCGACGACAGTGCCGAGATCGCATTCAGCCCCGACCTCATACAACGGTGCCGCGCCCGCGGGTTCGAACCCCGTTTCTCCCCTTCCCGCGAAGCAACGGAGCGGTATAATGCCCTTCGCGGGGAGGGAAAGACGGCGGCGATTCTGTTGAAGGTGAAGTGAAACGGGGCCGCGGAGAGGCGGGGGAGTCTGCTATAAAATTCAATTGCTTTTTCCGGAATCAGGAATTATCTTACCATCGTAATTGCTTTTACGAGCACGACAATAACACCTAACCCGGAAGGCCGCCATGCCACACCGTCATGCACGCCGAAACGATCTTCCGGCCGTTTCCGTTCCGCACGAATTATCAAATGTAAACGGGGGGGGGCGTTCCCGGCCTCCTTCACGCGCCGCGTAATTTCCGCCTTCCGCCGCTTCGGCGCCGTTGCCGCGAACATTCCCGACACTTCAAACCGAACATTTTTTCTAAGGGGGAACCGATGAGAGGCGTTTACGCCGCGACGATCCGTTTTCCGGCGGTTTTATTTCTGTTTATCGCCGCGGTCGCGGCGAATTCCATGACCCGGGAGGAGCTGATCGGCCGGGCCGAAAAGCATGCAAATCCGCTCAGATTCGGCATTTCCGCACGGTTCGATTCAAAGGCTTCATTTCAGAACAAAACAGTCGTTGATTCCGGCACGTTCCACTTTTCTCCCCCCAACAGAAGCAGGGTCGATTTCCTCGTTTCAAAGATGACCATAAGCTCCTGCGGGGATACCACCTGGACAAAATCCGCGAACGGCGACGTCACGCGCTCCCTCTCATCCGGCCCCGGCGTTCCGTCAGGCAAATCCGGCCCCGCTTCGATGTCGTTGCCGGATCTTTTGTCTTATCTGAAAAGGGGGGACTTCACCATCCTGCGCGAAGACAGCGCCGCGATCGTCATCAAGATGAATATGACAAACGGACCGGAAAAGGTTCCGTTCACCTTCTACATCGACCCGAAAGCGTTCGTGATAAAACGCATGGAATTTTCGCTGCCCATGGCGGGCATGTTCCGGATCGGTTACCGGTATAAACTTTTTGAAGGTCATCTTGTGCTCGATGAGGTGAATACCGTCATGGGAAGCCTCGGGTTTACCAGGGTGCGAATGTTCGACTATACAAAGAGCCGGAAAAAAAGTTCGTTTTTCAGGATTTTCTGATGCCGTACGCCTCACCCCTTCTCCCCCGACCCCTCTTCCCCTCTCCACTTGTGGAGAGGGGAAGAGGGACGCCTGGAGGGCAGGGTGATGAGGTGAGGCAAAAGGGAAGAATCGTTGTATCGAACCGAAGCATAATAAATTCCATTTTTTTTCCATTCCATTACACCATCTCTTTCAAGGAGGGCTTTATGGCAAGAAGGTTGTTGGCGGTGTTGGTTCTGCTCGGTATGCAGCTGGTATCAGGAAGAAACCGGATTATACCATCCATTACCATATCAGCATGCAGTACTTATTCCGACGGAGGTACATCGGAATTCTCTTTCTCGTACAACAACCCCGACTCTTCTACATATATTGATATAGAGTACAATACAGACAAATTTTATATTGTTGTGGAAGACGCCGAAGGCTCCCGTAAGCTAAGAAAAAGTGAAATTGACTGGGGCACCCCTCGCGGACTTATAGGGACATTCCGCTTTCTGGTAGGTTATCATAGCGATTGCTTCCATTACAGGAGAACCGGCACTCCCTCAAACCCGGCCAAACCGTTCATGGTCAGATTTTTTCTTGACGGCAATATGGCGGAACTCGACAATTGCCATGCAGTAATCCCCACGCTTACGGGCGTTACCAACAATTGTGACGGCAGCTATACGGCGCATTTCGGATATGTCAACACTACCGGCGCCGCACAGATATTGCCGTCGCCGAAATACAACCCGGAAAACAACTGGAACTTTTTTACCGCCCGCACCGGAAACCATGTGTCGGTGAATAACGACCTTACTACATTTGCCATGGGCGACAACCGGAACAGTTACCCCGTGACTTTCTGGGGAGCCGAGATCACCTGGCACCTTACCGGCCATTCACTCACCGCTACCTCTTCTATCGCGACGCCGGATAAATGCAGCGCTTACTGCTACGACAACTACGTTCCCATGGATGATTTCTTTTACCGTCCTTATCCGGTCCTGCTGGTGCACGGGTATAACGCGACACCGCTCACCTGGGGAGCGACCACCGCGCGCGGCAGCGAAAAAGATACGATGCTCGTTTCCACAAAAATTAATTCTTATACCAGTTCTTCCGATGAGTCGCACCTTGCCGAAATACTCGCCGAGGACATCTACGGCAGCGCCGCCATTCCTTTCAGCCACTATAAAACCACGGACACCTACTTTGACGTTCTTCCTCCGGAAAGGTTTTATCCCGGTGAAGAGGAGGACAGTTACACCGGGACCGACCACACTTTCGTGGAGCACTACTGCTCGAGTTACTCCTACGAAGCCGATGACGCGACCGATGCCAAGGCGCTCTGCCCGCTTCCCGGATATTCAATGGCCCAGTGCGAGGCTGACTCGAACCTCTGCTACCGGCTTGACGCCTTCAAGGACCTCAAGATCCTCAACAGTCCCTACGGAGGACAGACGCAGCTCGTTCGAATGCGCATGGTACAATTGCTCAACGAATATTACGGTGACTGGAACTGGCTCAACGACCCTACCGCGAAAATCAACATCGTCGTCCACAGCAACGGCGGCCTTATCGTCACCATGGCGCTCAAGAACGACGAGGCGTATTACAACGCGGGGAAGAGCCTGAAAAGTACTCGTTATTACATCAACGGCCTCGGCGTCAGGCTGCGCGACCACGTCAACCTCGTACAGACCGTCGACACGCCGTTCGACGGCTCTCCGCTCGGAGACACCGATGCAGGCTGGAAAGTGAAATATTCAAAATGGCAGTGGCTGGGAAGCCATTTATTCTTTGAGAGTTTTTTACCTCTGCCATGCGACCCAATTCTCGGCGCCATCCATGAACTCATCTTTCTTCCCGGCCTCAGGGCTCTTTTCAATGAGCACATCATACAGGAATATGTGAGAACCGGCCAGCCCATCAGCGCGGGTTTCCAGGCAACGGGCGGGTTTCTGGAAGCACTCAAGGGTGACGGCAAGGCACCCGAATACTCGGATCAGTCCCACTGCGCCTTCTTTTCGCAGGAACCGGGAAAGAAGATTCCTTATGTAAATTATGTGGGAATCATGCAGGACGTGGGAGTCTTCATGGCAATATACAGTGGTTATCCGGCTGCGGCATTCGTTTTCAACATCCTCAAATGCATACCTCCATGGTCACCAGCATGTAACCCCTGCGCTATTTATACCTCCGCCGTACAGTTGGCGGGCGGTATCATGATGAGCGCGTGGGCCTTCAATTCCGACCTGATCGTGCATAAAGACAGCCAGCGTATGAATTCAATCTATAACGACACCGACCCGAATCGCTTTAAGATCTTCTATAAATACAGGGTCGGTTTCGAAACGTTTCATTCCTCCATGCCAAAAACAAAGAACGACGAGATCATCCGCCAGCTCAACCCGGATCCGGAGCTGAAATTCACCCATGCAATCGGTGAGAACCAGGACACCTGTTTCGACTTCAATACAACATTCAGTCCTCCACAATTCGATACTTCGGATGTGGTACTTGAAACCGGCAATGAATGCGTAAGGCTGCATCAGATCGGACAATTTTACGGTATGGTTTTCGATACTTCTAATGTCCTTACATGGCCTAGAGTCGACTCTTTCGGCACCGTACGCACCACATTAACAACCGGAAAGGCTGTAAAGCTTGTCGGGTATATTAAAAATACTTTCATGGACCATCTCAACCTCTGGGTATACGTCAACAATGATTCATTCCCGCTCGTTTTCTACGACCACTACGGCAGGTTCGCGAGCCGATACGTCGACCGCGACGGCGACAATCGCATCACCGACAATGACTGGCCCGGCGGGAGCTGGTTCTGCACACCGGACATTTCCTGCAAGATGAGGGAAGGTAAAAACGAAGTAACGCTTAAAGCGTGGCGAAGCGATTCAACCTATCCCGTCAATATCACCAATCCTGAATATCTCATGGCAACGGTAAAAGTGATCTGCAGCAAACCGCTCGGGCTCTTCGAGGCCGACGATTCGGGCCGGGCGGTCGTCTCGACGTTCATCGATAAACCCATGCGGTGGGACCTGACAGGCGGCCAGGAAAAAACCGTGTACATCGGCATCACCGATCCGGTTACCCGCACCGCGGGCGACGGCATCAAAATAGTGCAGGAAGCGGCGGAGGAGTGCGCCGCACCGGTCGAGCTTACTTTTTATGAGCCTTACGCATGCGACATTCTCGACCCGGGCGAGTTCTGCGCCCCTGAAAATCCCTCAATGCCCGGTCATACGCTCCTCCAGATCAGGCTGGGCCCGGCGATCTTCAAAACCGTCGCCTCAGGAGTTACCGCCGATCAGTTGCTCCGTTTCCGGTTCTTCGACACCGATTCGGCGTTGTGGTCGAACGAAAGCGTCCCGTTCTACATCGACAATGACCCCGTGGAGGTCCGCCTTTTCTCCCCGCCGATCAAAGGAGATTACAACCATGACGGCATCGTTGACACCGCGGACGTCTGCGGTATCGACAATACCGACTTCCTCCCGGCCTCGTGCGACAGCGCCGCGGTGTGCGATCCCGCGATGTCTCCGGAGCAATGCGCGGCGGCAATGGCGATATGCAATAACTATACCAGTTCAGCGACGGTGCTGAATCTTTCCGACTGCGACGGCGTGGACAATGACTTCGACGCCGCGATCGACGACGACGATATTTCCGAAATGTCCGCCATCGAATACTACTCTCCGCAATTTGACAGCGCGGGGAAATTGACCACCCGGCCGGTTAACGTCAATTTCTCAATTTCCGACAACATGCAGGCCCGCTTCCCGGTTCCGAAAAAGCTGGAGATCAAGGTTTACAAAGTGACCGGCAATGATTTCAATCCCGGCACGGACCAGCTCATCTTCGTGGAAGACCGCGGCTCGGCGGCGGACAGCATCGAAATATGGCGCTTCGGCGAGCTGTCGTTCGACTGGCATTTCGTCAACAATCAGGGCGCGCCGTACGACAGCCTCAACCCGCCGCCCGACGGGCTCTACTGCGTAATGGTCACCGGTCTCGACCTGGCGGGCGATACCGGTACCGCCGACGAAATCACCGCCGGTCCGGCCTATTTCATCGTCGACCGCACTCCGCCGTCGTTTACCATTCTCAGGAACTGGCACGATCCCCAGACCGGCCAGCCGGTACTCAATCGCGAAACACAGCAGTTCCGCATGAGTTACCGCCCGGGACCGTCATGGCTTTCAGGCCAGTTTCCTGACCGGTTCGACTCGGAAATTTACGAACTCGAAGTGCAGTTTTTCCCGAGACCCGTGTACGGAACCGCAGGACAAGTCGACACGGGGTTCATCACCGTCAACTCGATGCCGGTGTACCGGGACTCCCTGGACAATGACCGGTATCTGAACAACGATTCGAATTTTCTCTCTCCCGACGGCCGGATAGACCCTACCACCTGCTACATTGAACCCGCCGATCAGTGGAGTTCAAATCTCCTCATCAGGCACATGCTCCTCGCCGCCCTGTCACGAGGAATATATACCGTCAAGTATATAGCGAAAGACCGGGCGGGGAACGTGACGATTGAACATGACACCAATTTCGTAATCAGAATCGAGAGGCCGGATGATTTCGAGGAGGCGAGGGAAAGTGGAAAAATAGATAATGATAGCGGTAAGGCAATTTTTATTGGCCAAGACGGTGAATTTATATCTGATAATTCAAATCCCGACGACGGCGATTCCGCCACCGATGAAGGAATCTTCATTTCCTACATCCCCTACACCGGCCCCTGCGGATTAATCATCAAGGTCCGCGACGTGACTTCCACGGGTTCCAGCTATTCGGTACTGATCGATCTGCGGAACAGCCTTGCGGTCGACGACATCTCCGCGACCGTCGAGATTAATAACGACGGATATGTGGTCTTCTCATACCGCGACGCCAGGAGCGGCGACCGGCAAGTCGTCGCGCAGGTGTATGTGGGCCGCATGACGAACGTCTGGCTCAAGCTTGTCCGCGATGATTCAGGAATGGTTACCGCGTGGTACAGCCTTGACGGAGTGAATTACACAATACTCGGTTCCGTCAGCTTCGGCACGCAGGTCGCCATCCTCGGAACGGGTTTCAAGCAGATCGAGACCACAACGGAGGGAGAAGCAAAAATCACCGTATTCGATCCGGTGGTTGTCCCGTGGACCCCCGTGCAGCCCGTTCTCAACGGCGTGGTCAATAACTGCGATGGCACCTATACCGCAAGCTTCGGGTACAATAACCCAAACAGCTTGGTAGTCATTCTGCCGCACGGTGAAAAAAACGGCTTCACATATAAAGGAGGCGTACTCGACGTGCTTTCCCGGCCCATGTCCTTTGAAACGGGAAGCCGTTCGAACGTCTTCACCGTCGACTTCGACGGTTCACCGCTGAAGTGGTATCTGGACGGAAATACCGTTACCGCAACCGGCGTTTCCGGTCCGTGCGAGCCGGTCATTATTCCCTCATCGATTTCCGGTTATTCGGTCTACGGGCTCAACCAGGTCGACCTCGGCGACCGCACCGAGCTCATCTGCGGCTCAGGCAAGTGCGCCACCGCTTCCGGTACCGGACTGGGAGTAACGGTCGGCGTACAGGGTAAGGTGAAGAGCATAGAAAGCAGGGGACAGGTGACGCTCCGCAACTATGCGAATTGCAGCGATTTCATCAAGTCAGCCTCCACGGTGACACTGCAGAGCGGCGCCACCTGCCCGTCGATTACGCAGTATTACACATTCCCGGCAGACGTGCTGCCTTCAACCATGGCTGCAAGCAATATCGACTTTACGGGAGTCCCGCAGACGACGACCGTTGTCGAATCTTACCAGACGAAGACGCTTGCTCCGGGCAAGTACTGGAACTATACCGCCAGGGCAAACGGCAAGCTGAAGCTGAGCGCGGGAACCTATTACTTCCACGACCTCAACATGGAGAACAACTCCATCATCGAGTGCAACGTGAGCGGCGGAGCGGTCAGGATCTATATTCAGAATTACTACTACTCCGGGGCAACGTGCAACATCGTCGGCGGCAACGCCTCGAAGGTGCTCTACGGTTTCGTCGGAAGCAACATGGTGACCGTTGACAAGCTCAAAGGCACGCTCATCGCCCCGAACGCGGTCATCACCGCAGGAGGATGGGCGAAAACGTTCTACGGACAGTTGATCGGGAAAAAGGTCATCATGAATCCCGACTGCAAGGTGTATTTTCTGCCGTTCAGTGAGTAGGAGAAGTGTTTTCTTTACATGCCGCCCATGCCGGGCGGCATGTCTTATTCCGTCATTCCCGCGAAAGCGGGAATCCAGTATCTCTTTTTTGCCGGAGGATATACAGGCCTGGCGTAACGGCGGATCGTTCTTCGTTTAAAGTATGTGGTGCGATTCTGCCGTTAAGAGTATAGTAAGAAGCTCCGAGATTTTTTATCATGTTCGTTAATGTTAAAGTTACCACATTCCGGGTCATAACCACCTGCGGCCGATAGCGGCTGTTCCTTACCGCACTTGCCATTTGAAGAGCTTTATGTGCATTAAGGCGGCCCCAGCCGAAGTATTTGTCCCAGCCCTTGGTGTCTTCAGATGGGTCACCCACCTGGTCGTCGGCGGATTGGCGGAGGATGTCTTTTATCTGGGAGGGAGTAAGGGCGGGGTTTTTAGAAAGGAGGAGTGAGGCGACGCCGGTGGTATAGGCGGTTGAAAGCGAAGTTCCTTTATTATATAGATTATATTTATTAACTTCTTTATAGTCCAATTTAAAAATATAAACACCAGGTGCAACAATATCAATTTGTGTGCCATAATTACTTCCTGCCGTATCGCTAAAGGAATATCTTTTATCATCTGGGCCAGTGGCACCAACTGCAAATACCTCATCATAAACCGCTGGATAATTTATTTTTTCTACATTATCGTTTCCTGTTCCGGATACAATTGGGATGTTGTTTGAATCTGCAAATTTGATAATTTCATGTTCTGATTCAACTTCTTTTGGGTGTGATAAAGACATATTTATAATCTTTGCACCTTTTTTTGTAGCAAATTCTATCCCTTTTGTGAAATTTAAGGTAGTTCCTTCCGATATAGAATCAAGTACTTTCAATATCATCATCCTCGCGTTCGGATTCACCCCGGCAAACCCTATCCCATTGTTCGTATTCGCTCCTATAATTCCCGCCATTGCCGTTCCATGCCCGTTATCATCACTCGGATCATTATCATCATTCACGAAATCCCATCCGTTCACGTCGTCTATATACCCGTTCCCGTCATCGTCAACTCCATTGTCCGGTATTTCCCCCGGGTTCTTCCACAGCCTTCCCGCGAGTTCCGGGTGGTCCATTTTGCAGCCTGAGTCCAGTATGGCAATAATAACACTCGTATCCCCCTGTTCGATCTCCCACGCCTCCGGCATGTCGATATCCGCGTCATCCTTCGGGTTGAACGCTCCGCTCATGTTGAATGTGGCATCGTTGTGTAGCGCCCACTGGCGTTTAAAGTACTCGTCGTTGGGGAACCAGCCTTCTCCGGAGGAGCAGCCGCGGGTGATGTAGTCCGGCTCCACGTATTCGAACAGGCCGGAGGCTGTATAAGCATCAATAAGTTTCTCAATTGCCTCCCCGGTCCTGAAGGTGAAAACGTAGATTCGCCGGAGGGGGTTGTTGTAATCGTCTTTTTTAGCGCGGGGCAGCAAAGGTTCGAGTCTGCTGCAGCGGTAGGCTTTGTTGAGGCTGTCGAGTGCGACAATGCCGGTATTTGCCATTGTCGCTCCGTCAATCACCGTTATCCCCGCCTTGAACTTTGCCAGCAGCCTGCCTTCGACGTATTCTCCTTTCGTGAGTTTCGCGGAAGCGGTTGAGGCGAGGATAGTAATCGTGATAAACAACATTGCGTTTTTCATGGTTGCTGAGTGTAGTCGAAGCATGGTAGTTTCAACTCCTTGCGGCGGGTGCGGATGATCCATTACCGTATAAATATAGCATGTACTGCAAGGTTAACCAACAGGTATATGGTGCGGGGTGGCGGGGGGGGG
>JAFGNB010000159.1 GCA_016927235.1 Chitinispirillaceae bacterium | reverse complement strand
TAATTTGAAAGCAGACCAGAACAGTATGCTAAACGGATGACGATAGACGATAGTTAACTTCGTGTCCAATTTTTCGGCACCAGATCATTACGCCTCAGCCGACCCCCATCCCAGTTAGCCTCTTCACCCGTTAACGGATGAAGGGCTCGGGGGATAGGGACATAATAGAACTAAATAATTGCCATGCATCGATTAGAAGTATATTCTTTATATATATAAAACCCTTCAGCATCCCGAAAGTTGAAACTTCACCGGCAGGTTTCAGATGATTCTTCGCAGGTTTGCTTTAATTCTTCTGCTCTTCTTCGCCTCATCCAATGCCCGCCAAGCCCGCTGCATCGGTACCTTCGCTCTCGGAAAGCGCTGCGCGCCTGCCTCGATGGACATCTACAGTTCCCGTCTGAGCCCCGAACGCATCGACCGGCGAACAGTCGTGCGGGTGACGGTAAGGGTTGGTCCCTCTTTCGATCAACAAGCAGTCATCGATTGCGGCGGCCGCATTCTGCGGAGGCAGGGCTCCATGCTTTTCATCTCCTGCGGTTCCGGGGCGGTTGAAAAGATCGCCGCGCTGCCGGGAGTTGAGTCCTGTTCGGTCTCACGCAAGCCGCAGCCGCTCATGGACAGCGTCCGCATTCAGTGCCGCATCAATGAGGTGCACGGAACCGTGCCGCCGAACGCGCTCCCCGGCCCGTATACCGGCAAAGGCGTACTCGCAGGGATCCTCGATACCGATTTCGACACCCGGCACCCGGCGTTTATCGACAGCAACGGGCATACCCGATTTATCGCGATTTGGGACCAGCACGATTCGACCGGAGCGAAACTGAATCGATTCGGCTACGGCGCCATCAAGTTCCGCAACGAGCTTCTCGTCGACACCGCCTTCGGACTGGCCGAGGGCAGCCACGGCACTCATACATCAAGCACAGTGGCGGGTTCCGACTGGGCGAGCGGCTACTACGGTGCTGCCGTCGATGCGACGATCATCGGGGTGCGCTATGGCGGAGAGGCCGAGATCGCCGACGGCCTGAAATGGATCTGCGAGGTCGCCGATTCCCTCAACCTTCCCTGCGTGGTCAATATGAGTATCGGTATTGCACGCGGCCCGCACGACGGAACATCGTCTATCGACCGGATGATCGACTCGCTGAGCGGCCCCGGCAGGATCATTGTCGGAGCTGCCGGAAACGACGGCGCCTCGTATTCCCATATTCTCTGTTCGCTCGCTCCGCAGGCATCGAAGAGCACCTGGGCGCAGTTCTCCGTCGACTCATCCTCCGGAACTGTTTTCTGTAACGGCGGCGCCGATTTCTGGGGTGAACAGGGCAAAAACTTTACCGGCAGTTTCCTGCTCATGGACATGAGAACGTTTGCATACCGTGAGAGCAACGACAGCTTCACTACCTCAAGGACCCGGCTGTACGATGAAGACACCATTCTCTGGAACGATTCGCTCTCGGGTCGGGTCGATACCTTCTTCATGCAGTACGGCGTCGAGCGGTCAAACGAGTACAACGAAAAAACGCACATGGTGGTGTTCGCCGCCTCGACGAATCCGCACCTGACGTTCGGCATCACCGTCACCAATCCCTCATCGGCCTCTGCCACGGTTATCCACGGCTGGAACGTGACGAAACGCTCCTTTATCAGCGCCGGCCTGCAGGGGTTCGAGGGCGGCGACTCACTCTACACCATCAATGAAATCGGCGGCACGGCAAAGCGCAACATTACCGTCGGCGGCTATACCGGCCGAAGCGCGGTCCCGCTCTGGGACGGAAACATCTTCAACCACGACTGCACCTTGGGCGATATCTTCATCTCCTCCGGAGTCGGCCCTACCGTCGACGGCAGAATAAAACCCGACATAACGGCCCCGGCCTGGTCGGTTGTGGCCGCAATCAGCAGGAACGCCAGCCGTGACCGGACTGAGGTGGCGCGCTGGCCCGATACGTCGAATACCTTTTCACGTTACGGAGCGGAAACCGGCACTTCAATGTCCGCTCCGATCGTGTCCGGCATTGTGGCCCTCCTGCTGCAGGCTGATCCGACCCTGACACCTGAGGCGATAAAAACGCTTTTTTACGAAACTGCGATAAAGGACAGCCATACCGGGGCACTTACCGAACGTTCGAACAAATGGGGAGCGGGTAAAGTTAATGCATTCGGAGCTGTGGCGCGGCTTCTGGATATTTCGGTCACGAAGAGCCGTGAAACTGCAGGGGAAAACACTCCACCCATCCGCACCACCCGCGGCGGCATAGTGTTACCTCCCGCCATCCCCCCTTCCGCGACGTTCGAACTCATTGACCTGCGGGGAAGGATTGTTTTCATGCGCCAAAACCTGACTGCGGCACGAATTACTATCCCATCAACACTCACGCCCGGCGCCTACATTGTTTACATTTCCGATGCGAACCGAAAGGTCTGCGCGCGACTGCATATGATCATCATGCCCTGATCCCGGCGTAAAAGGTCGTCCGCGCTGTTTCGGGGCTTAAAAATTTAATATTTAAAGCAGGACAGGGAGAATTATTCGGATATATTTTATTGGAAGAATCGATTTTCCCGGTTCGG
Organism: Chitinispirillaceae bacterium; assembly: GCA_016927235.1. GTDB lineage: Bacteria > Fibrobacterota > Chitinivibrionia > Chitinivibrionales > Chitinispirillaceae > JAFGNB01. The sequence goes on along the minus strand of JAFGNB010000159.1, from coordinate 22,658 downwards.
TAACATACCATTATTCAATTCTTTGATTGAGGATTTTTATGCGTCTACACCATTGCTTAGTGCTGACTCTTCCTCTTTTTCAACCCGTTTTCCCCTCGGCAACCGGCACGCTCAAGGGTGTCGTCAAAGAGCGATCAACCGGCACGCCGATTCCGGGCGCCATCGTCCGGTTGATTGAAAAGGGAATAACCGATACCACCGATGCCGACGGTGCTTTTCTATTCTCATCCTTTCCCGTATCGATCGTCGCCAACGGCGTTTCGTCCGGTGGCATTATGCAACCGCGGTATATTCCCGGAAAAGGAATCACTTTTGTTAATAAAACGGCCGGACATGTCAGAGTGGCTGTTTTCAATTTATCGGGCACATCGATTGCGCTGCTTGCCAATTCCATGCTGGAACGGGGAATTTGGTCGCTGCCGCTCAAGGTCTGTACGAACGGATTGTATCTTTGCAGGATAACGTCGGCAAATAAATCGAGCGCATCCCGGTTCGTGATAAATGAGACGATCCGCCGACACGGCAAGCCCGCCAAAACAGACGATCTCGCGGGCATCCGTACCGCTTATTCGCCGAACGCTTTTGCCGCAACACCCGCCGTCGACTCGGTAATAACCAGCAAATCGGGGTATGTATCCGATACGACACTGTGGACCGAGAAAATTTCGGACAGTATCGACATTCTTCTCAGTGAGACGGGCGGCACGGAGCCTCAGAACACGGTCCGCACCGTCACGCCGTTCGATAAAGAGTGGCTATTTTACAAAGGCGATGCGTCCGGCGCCGATAAGCCCGGTTTCGCCGACGCATCGTGGCGCAGCCTGGACGTGCCGCATGATTGGAGCATCGAGGGGCCGTTTGATGAAAATGCCCCGACCACGGGCTATGGCGGGTATCTTCCCGCCGGCATCGGATGGTACCGGAAGCATTTCACCCTCCCGGCCGATCTCTCCGGTCGACGCATCTTTATCGAATTCGACGGCGTCATGGCGAACAGCACGGTGTACATGAACGGCACGTCGCTGGGCACCCGTCCCTTCGGGTACACTTCATTTCAATACGAAATCACGGACCATGCGAACTTCGACGCCACGGAGAATGTCATGGCGGTGAAGGTCGATAACTCCGTACAGCCTGCCTCGCGATGGTACACCGGCGCGGGTATCTATAGTCACGTCCGGCTTATTGCAACGAATCCGATTCATATTGACCACTGGGCCACTTTCGTGACCACGCCGGCCGTTACGACCGCCCAGGCAACGGTTCATGTGCAGACGACTGCGGTCAATCAGGGATCGGCGGCGCAAAGCGTAACCGTGCGGGCGATAATCGTCGATCCGGCCGGAACCAGACTGGCGCCGGTCACTTCAACCGCCAAGAACATTCCCACGGGAGGAACGGCGGACTTTACCATAGAGATTCCCGTGGTGAATCCCCGGTTATGGAGTATCGAGACCCCCGACCTCTATCAGGCGGTGACCGCCGTCGAGGCGGGGGATGACGTGCTGGACGACGAAGTCACCTTTTTCGGGATCAGAACGATCAAGTACGATCCGGAAAACGGTTTTCTGCTGAATGGAAAAAGCGTAAAACACAAGGGGGTATGCCTTCATCACGATCTCAGCGCACTTGGCGCGGCAATGCATCAGCGCGCCATGCAACGCCGCCTCGCCGTTCTCAAAACGCTGGGAGTAAACGCAATCAGGACAGCCCACAACCCCGTCGCCCCCCAGGTGCTCGATCTTTGCGACAGAATGGGATTTCTTGTCATGGATGAATTTTTCGACGTGTGGAAGTCGCACAAGTATAACATGCCTGGCGATTACGCCGCGTACTTTAACAAGTGGTATACCATCGACGCCGCCGACATCGTAAAACGGGATCGCAATCATCCGAGCGTGGTCCTTTACAGCATCGGCAACGAGATCCGCGATGCACTCTCCACCCGGACGCCGATCGCCACCGATCTGGTGGAAATCTGCCATACGAACGACCCCACCCGCCCGGTCACGCAGGCGCTCTTCCGTCCTTCCCAATCGGGCGATTATCCCGGAGCGATGCTGAATATCCTCGATGTTTTCGGCGTCAACTACCGCACCGCCGAGCTTTTGGAAGCGATCACCGGCTCAAATCATACGGGCGTGATCACCGAGATAGCAGCGAACCCGAGTGACTGGTCCGGTTTCGTGATGGCGCATGACAAGGTCGTCGGCGAATATCTCTGGACCGGCGCCGATTACCTCGGGGAATGCAATGACGGATGGCCGCGCGTGGGCGCCCCCTGCGGCCTTATCGATCGTGTGGGAACGATCAAGGATATCGGGTACCAATACCAGGCGATCTGGAGCAGCAATGCCGTCGCGCGTCCGAAGACCTCCACCGCTGCTCCGGCCAAAGTGCTTTTATCCGTGGATCACCCCACCATAACCGTTGATATCGACGACGTTGCTTACGTCAAAGCGTCCATCGTCGACGCTTCAGGCGTCACGGTGGGTAATGCGAGCACCACCGTAACCTTTACCGTGTCCGGCTCCTCCGGGAAAATAATAGCGCTTGACAGCGGCACCTCGAACGGGGAATCGTTCCGCGGTGACAGCCGCAATGCCTATAAAGGGGTGTGTTTTGCGATCGTCCGCATGACCGCTCCTGGATCGGTCACGATCAGCGCCTCGGCGGACGGGCTTGCCGGTTCCTCGGTCACGGTCACGGGGGTTGACGGACCATTCGTTCCCTGTTCCGGCAGTTGCGACTGAAAGGGGAGCGCCGTTTATCGGGCGGATAACGCACAGGACGCGCCGCCTGCTATCGGCGCAGTATCCCGGTGCAGACACTCCTGGACCTGCTTTCTTCCCACATTTCCATCACATAACAGCCGTTTGACACTTTGGAACAGCCGTCGCGGGCGGGGTTCCGGAAAAACGGGGCTTCCCCGTGATACCACCGTGCGATACATGCGCCGGAAAGATCATAGACGCGCAGGAGCCCGCCCTCTGATCCGAAACAATCCATCACGGACGACTCCCCCCGCGGGCCTTGATTTTCGGGAACAAACGTCAGTGTAGTCGCCGTATCCGCACTGCGCAAGTAGCTCCTCACGAACTTCCCCGAAGGCTTCAGCACGCTTTCGGCCCATCCGCCGTTGGCATAGCCGGCCGGAGGATTGGGAGGAAGGATCGCGCAGGCTTCCTGAATCGCCGAAACCGACCAGTTGCACGAGCCGATGCCGTTTTTATCGAGGAACTCGTACCAAAGCCTCGTCTCCGCTGTATCCATGGTTTCCGGGCCGGTCGCTTGTGTCGTTCCATATTCGGTCGCGAAAAGCGCAATGCCGTTGTCCAAAGCTGTCTGCGCCTTGTCGCGATACTTCTGTTTATGCGTCGCGGCATAAAAGTGAATGGCGTACGCGATGTTTTTAAAACGTGAGGTATCCAGAGGATTGAGGGACGCCTCATCCACCTCCTGATCCCAGCTTCGCGTCGCGCACACGATGATATTGGCGGTGTCGATCGCGCGTATGACCGGAATTACCGCCTCATGGTACGGTTTGATCACCGTGGCCCACGGGTGGGAATCCAGCGGTTCATTCCAGAGCTCATAAATGACATTCGGATAGGCGCCGTAGGTCTGCGCCATCTCCCTGAAGAACGTCTGAGCCTTGGAGAGGTTGTCCATGCCATTTGCGGTCTCATGGTAATCGATCAGGACGTAAATTCCCAGATCGATGCACGCCTGGACGACGGTCTTTACCTTTGCAACCTCCGCTGACGGATTGGAAAGATAGCCTCCCGACTGCACTGCCATGGCGGCGCGCACGATCGTGCACTTCCAGTCGTCCCGCAGCCACTTGATGCACGAAGCGTTGTAGAAGGCGGGCTGCCACTGGCTCCAGTAGAGCGACATGCCGCGGAGCGTGACCGGACTGCCATTTTTATCGACGATAGAGGTTCCCCTGACGCTGAGACGGCCGTGCCGCGCGACGAACGACTGCTGGGCGCCGCCCCATGAAATAAAGAAAACGCAGGCGATGCCGATCAAGGCCGTTCTAAAAAAAGGTCCTTTTTCCCTAGGGAAATTTTCGCTTCTTTTCGCGCTCATACTCCTTCTCGTTACCGCCTCCACCCCCCGTGTTAATTGACAATCAACGCGCCGGAGCACGCTTGGTTGTTTACCCGCGCCGTATACGGATAGACTCCCGGCGCCACGCGTTCTATCAACACGCTTTGCTGCCCTCTCCTTCCTCTCCCGCGCCATACCGTCCTTCCGGCAATATCGCGGATCTGAAAGTTCCAAGATCCTCCATGGACGAAATCGCCGGGAATTTTCACCAGCACTGTAGTGGGACCGGTTTGCCGGACCGTCAATCGCTCCCGTTTCGGCGCGGGCTTCGGCGTCATTCCGACATTGTCGATCGGAATCCGCAGCCAGGTCATTGAATAGGGCGGCAGCGCAATTCGGAATGTACTCCCCGTGGCGATCGGCTCTCCCGCAAGCGTACGGACCGAGCTCGCCGAAGGGCTCTGTACGCCGTTGATGCGTATGGCGGTCCTCTGGGGCAGCCAGTTCCCCGAGCCGGCTGTTGTTATGGTCCATTGCTCGCCGCTCGCGCCGACGCTCACCCCCTGCACGGTCACCTCCGCAGTATCGGTCGTGCCGACTACCGAATTGTTCGCCAGAAACATGGTCAGATTGCCGATGGTGTCGCGAGCCGCCCATGCGCGGATACTGCTGTTACCGGCCCCGCCGCGGGTGACCGTAACCACCCGTGTACCGTAATGATGGATAAACATCGGATAAATGTACCAGGTGGGATTCCCGTCGCGGTAATAGTATGATGCGCGCCAGGAGTTGGATCCGACGACACCGAGCCGTGCGAACTCCATCCACGCCTGCGCGATCCATTGGGCGCTGATCGCCTGTGTCTGGTTCTGCGTGTCATAGGAGCCGGTGCTGTACTCGGTATAGAGGTATTCGATTTTACCGAGATTCGAAGCGCCGAAATAGGCAGTAACCCATTTATTGAGCGTATCCACCGACGAGGGTATCAAGTCGATCCACCTGCCGGTCGCCAGCGTATCTTTAAGCTGCGCTGGTCCCGCAGGAAGCATGTTCAACTCGAACATCGATGAATACTGATCCATCTGAATATAAGGATAAATATGAACGATCAGAAAATCGGGTACGCGCCCGAGCTTCGCGATCGTGTCGAGCGCCCGGGCGGAAAAACGGTTGAAGAGCGTGTCGAAGGGAAGCGGCGGTGTTACCACCGCACCGATCTTTATCGTCGAGTCAACTGCCTTCATCGCGTCGTAGAACTTGCAGAAACGTGTTCCATAAAGAATACCGTTGTCGGCAGCCGGGTTTTTCGGAATCTCCCAGGGACCGTAACATTCGTTGCCGATCTCCCAGTACTTGGCGCCGAGACGACGGTCGATGTTGTGATCCCGCACCAGCGCGGCGGCCGCTTCGACAGCCTCCTGTTCCGAATGCATCACACCGCTCCAGTAGCCGAAGAAATTGACGATCGGCTGCATTGTACCGCCGATGGCGGCAAGAAGGCTGAGGCTCTGGGAATAGCTGGCGCCCATGGAGGGGAGATTACTCCACAGAACATTGTCGCTGGTCGTACCTCCGGGCCAGCGATAGTGTTTGATGCCCGCCCACTTCATTTTATTTTTAAAATCCTCGTTCGATCCGCGCGTCTCCGCATCGCCTACCTCAAGATTGGCACCGTAGAGTATCTCGGAGATGGTGTCGATGACAATCGATGCGTTGACCGTGAAAGCGGCATTCTCGGCACATGCTTGAGATGCAGAGAGAAGCATCGCTGCACCCAGCACACATGGGGAGGTTTTTCCGATGTATTTCATCATGCTTATGTCTGGTAATCTCACTCGATCGCCGTTATTTTAATGATATGAAGTTTGTTTGGGGCGCGGAAATCCGTCCGCAGTAAAACATCATTTTTTCCGGTAACGATTTTATACAGAAGGCTCCCTTTCAGATCATATACTGCAATTGATTTTTTACTGCCTGCGAATTCATTGGGAAACACAATCCGCTCCATGACCGTCCTGATGGTGGTTGCATGTTTCTTCTGATGGTCTGCTCGACAGGAGGCAGGTGCGGTCCCCACCGATGTCACCGGGCATCCTGCCATTGCAGTGCCGGAATAGGGTATGACGCAATCGGGATTTGTAGTAGCGGCCAGACCGAGGCCATGCTTGTCGGAAACATAGACAACGTTGAAAATCCGATTCTGCAGCATGCCGGGAAACGAACCGCTCCGGGCTCCAATAACAACCTGCTGCGGGTTATCGGTATAGGTAATGGGAATGGTGGCATACGTGCCTTTTTCATAATTATAGCTGTCGCCTTCATCCTCATACAGGGTGAAGCGGCCGTTGGCACCCGGATAAATACGCAGTTCGATGGTATCGGCCTGTTTTTGCGTGGTGTACTCGATCATCGGCCCCATGGGAATGATCGATCCCGCCGGAACGTGCAGCGGCATGCTTGTGATCGGCGCCTCGACAGTGATGGTTTTACCTCCGGAGGAAGCGGCTCCTGTCCAGAAATCGTACCAGGTGGTTCCCGAGGGAAGGTATACCGATCGCGAGGTCGCATTGTATGAAGTAACCGGGCTGACCATGATGGCCGATCCGAACATGTACTGCGAGGCAACGCTGTAGCAGCCGGGATCGCTCCTGAAATCAAAGGGCAGGGTGCGCATGATGGTATATCCGGCGCTTGTCACTTTCCAGGCAAGCGAATAGAGGTACGGCAGCAGCCGGTAGCGCAACCGGTCGAAGAGAAGCTGCGATTCATAGGTGTTGTCGTTGTACTGCTGGAAATTCCACATCTCCCGTTCGGTCACCGCGGTCCCGTGCGAGCGAAAAATAGGAAGAAAGGCGGAGAATTGAAACCACCGCGTATAGAGCGCCCTGAATTCCGCATTGCTCGGCGTTGTGGTATTCCAGTTGTACGCGTAGAAAGCGCCGGGATCGGTGCTCCAGTAGGGTACGCCCGCTGCGCAGAAATTCATTCCCATTGCCATTTCACGCTGAAACTGGGTCCATTCCGACTGGGCGTCGCCGATCCATGTAATCGATGCATACCGCTGCTGACCGGCGTATACCGATCGCGTCAGAACACAGACGCGTTTGCTTGAGTTCGCAGCACGCTGATTGGTATACACGTTGCGGGAATGCACCAGCGAATATCCCGCCACGTAACGATGGTAGGACCCCAGATAGTTGCTTCCGGCCTGCGAGGTGATGGCGGTTTTTAAATTCTTCTGCGTTTCGCCCATCCCGTCGCCGATCTCCGGTTCGGATCCGTCGAACCACCAAATATCGATGCCCTTGTTGAAGATACCGCCGGTTCCGTTCACGCCGGTATTCATATAATCCCATAAAAGCGCTCCGGCTTCGGGCCGATACGGATCGTAGGTATACGCATTCCCGAATACGTAAAACGACGGCCAGGTCCACCCTCTTTCCGAAAAATCTTTATACGCCGTCGTATTAATGCCCAACGTCGGCCATACTGAAATGGCGAGAAGCATGTGGTTCTGGTGAACCGTCGACACCATAGTTGCAGGACTTGCATACCGTTCAACGTCCCAGGTCATTGAATTCCAGTATCCGTTTCTTTCTCCGCCCCCGTTGCTTGCGCTGGCGACATTATCGTTCCACCACAGCCAGTCCTGGACAATGACATCAACCGGGATCTTGCGGTTTCTGAACTGAGTAACGTCGTTTAATAATTCCGACTGATTGTTGAACTGACACTTCGACTGCCAGAATCCGTACGCCTGCTTGGGAAACAGAGGCGCGATGCCGGTAACGGCGCGGTAGCCGGCGACGATGCTGTCGAGCTCCTCTCCGTAAATCATATAATAATCAATGCCGTCTCCCACTTCCGAACTGATGCTCAGCGTACGCGGCGTCGAACCACTGAACCGCCAATACGTATCGGAGTAATTGTCCCAGAGGATTCCCCACTGATTTGTTGAGATGAGGAAAGGGATGGGCTTGTCGCGGTTGGCCGGAATGGTCCTGAAGGTATGGCCCGCTGTATTGCGGTTGAGCGTATTGTCTTTGTCGTAATGACCCCCGCCGTAAACGCCCTCGGCGGAAGTGATAGTGAACGCCAGGCCGGCTGTATAACCGCTGTTGTCAACGCTCGCCACGCTGCAGTTGATGCCGGTATCGGGATTCTGGGCAATCAGTACGTCGCCCGAAGCATTGAGGAACCGTAACGCTCCGGTCGCCCTGGTAACCTCGACCTTCATCCGGGCGGTTTGAAGGGTGACTGTCGCTGCCGTGGAATCAACGTCCCATGACGGCGGTGTTGCAAATGTATCGGCAATCATGAGGCTCGGCCGCTTGGAAAAAGAGGCCGCAGGAGTGTAGGTCACCCGCACGATATTGTCGGTGCACGCCTTGAGTTTCATCTTTCCCGTCTGCATGGTAAAGAGCACGCCGTCTGCCTGCGGTGTGCACGACGTCACCGGAATCGGACCGGCCGTCGCCACTGCCGAAAGCAGAAAAGCCGTGGCTCCCGCATGCATCCGGAATCGAGCCGTCGGTATACTCCTCCGCTGTGTCATATATCCTCCGTTCCCCCGCGGATAATGCTTTCCGGTGCAGGGCGGACGGAGTATCCCTGAGAAACCGCTTTCCCGATTGCGCGCCGACGAGTCACTTTTCCGTCTCCCCGCTCCTTACCTTCAGCATCTTCACGACGCAACAACTCTTTCCGCCCATCACAGGGTGTGCCCTTTTCTCATAAAATACACCAAAATATGCGGCACCGCGGGAAAAAACTCCTTGGCAAATATCGGGGCCCCCAGATGGGTGGTATAGGGAGGCGTTTGTGGCTTAATGAGCGAGATCTTTTAATTTCAGCACCGCACCCGGATGTTGAAGCTCATGCTGCTTCCCCATTTTTCCGTAATGGAGCAGTATCTCGTCGGTATGATACAACCTCCGCGCCAGTTCGCGGGCGATATTGAGGATTAGCAGGGAGAAAAGCGCCTTGTCGTTATTATAAAGGTTCATAAGTTCCTGGCGCGGCAGCACCATCAGCGTTGCGTCCTCGATCACGACTGCGGAAGCGCTGTGACTTTGGATACCGATAACCGACGCTTCGCCGATACAACTTCCCGGACCGAACTCCATGATTTCAATCGGCTCCTCCTCAAGGTTCAACACGATAGTCACCAACCCTTTAAGAATGATTAATATCTCAGTCGCGGGCGAACCCTCCTCGAGAATGACCTCGCCGATCCTTGCCTCGAAAAGCGAGCAGTTATTGCAGACGTTCTGGAGTTCCTCATCGCTGAATCCGGAAAAAATGGTGACGTTTCTCAGCGTTTCGAGTACGTCTTTGACGGTGAGCGTCGTGCAGGGAGTCATGGCAGTATACCTCCGAAAGCAGCGGTATCCGGTACATATTGAGTATACAATTTCCCGGCGGGTTGAGCAAGACCGGGACAAAAGATATTTTAGCAATGAATTATCCAGAGAGCAGAGGAACACGCTTTCACACGGCCCGACAAACCGTGAAGGGGCGCAGTGAGCCTGTTTGTGCCGTCCGGATGGAGGGGAACCGCATGGGTCTTACCGCAGGAATCGTCGGACTGCCCAACGTGGGAAAATCGACGATCTTCAACGCTTTGACAAGTGGTAATGCCGCCGCTGAAAACTACCCGTTCTGCACCGTCGAGCCGAATCACGGGATCGCCGCCCTTCCCGACGGCCGCCTCGAGCGCATCGCCGGCCGTATTTCCACCGGCCGCATCGTTCCCGCCTTTCTCGAACTGGTTGATATCGCCGGACTGGTACGGGGCGCCTCGAAGGGTGAAGGCCTGGGGAACCAGTTCCTCGGTCACGTCAAGGAGGTCGATGCGCTCGTGATGGTGGTTCGCTGTTTCGAAGCAGGTGATGTCGTCCATGTCAGCGAATCGATCGATGCGCTCAGGGATATCGAAATCATCGAAACCGAGCTGATGCTCAAAGACCTCGAAACCGTCGAGCGGGCGCTCGCCCGCACGGCGAAAGCGGTGCTCACCGGCGACAAGGAGCTCGCGCGAAAAGCCGCCCTGCTCGAACGGGCGCTCGACGGCCTGCAGCGGGGCATCACTGCCCGTCAAACGGTCGCCGACCCGGAAGAGCGCACCCTCATCGCCGACCTGCACCTTCTGACTGCGAAACCGGTACTCTATGTTGCCAATGCGGGCGAGGGTGACCGTTCGGCCGCGGAGCTCGAGCGGCTTGATGCGGTTGCCGCTCATGCCGGCCGCGCCGGCAGCATAGCCGTCACCATCGGCGGCAAGGTCGAATCGGAGATCGTGCAGCTTCCCGAAGAGGAACGCGCTGAGTACTACGCCTCGCTCGGCATCACCGAGAGCGGACTCGCCGTCCTCGCCCGGTCGCTCTACCGCCTCCTCAACCTCCGCACCTTCTTCACCGTCAATGAAAAGGAGCTGCATGCGTGGACGATCCTTCAGGGAAGCACCGCCGTTGAAGCGGCTGCGGCGGTGCACACCGATTTCGCGCGCGGGTTCGTCAGGGCCGACGTCTACCGTGTCGAGGATCTCGAGCGGTACGGCTCCGAAGCGGCGCTTCGCGCCGCAGGAAAAATCCGCTCCGAAGGACGGGAGTATGTGGTCGATGACGGCGACATCATGTTCTTCAAGGCGACTTCCTGAGAGCAGATGACGAAATGAAAAAAAACCTTCTCATATTCGGTCTCGCCGGTGCGATCAATGCACAGTGGCAGCCCCTTGACTCGCTTTCATCGACCTGCCGCGTTCCCGCGAAAAGCAGGGTCTACTGCGTCGTCAACCGGACCGACGGAACGGTCACCGCCGTCCCCTCAGCATCGACGAAGGCACTCACGGAGAAAGCCCTCCAGGCGATCGGCCGCTCGCCCCGCTGGCTCGCCGCTGCGCTTGAAGACCGGTTCGCCGGCCTGAGCGCCACGCAGCAGGATTCCTATGCCGGGATCATCATTGATGCGCGCGATCCGTTGATTGACGAGATTGCCTTTACCATTGCGCATCTTCCCGCCGAGGTCGTCAACAGCAAGGGATTTCACACCGGCATCATACAGGAAAACGCCGAAGGAATCTACCGCGCCGATTCAGCGCTTGAATACGTGGAGATTCTCGACAGCGGCAGCGCGGCGGCAGGGGGCGACTACTTTTCCACCACGCGATACCGGATGATGAACAACGGAGCGGCCGAAGTGTACACCCTGCCGAGGGATATGTACTACTGGTTTGTTGTCCACCCGAAACTTCAGGGGGAACTGCCGGCCTATATCAGTCCCGATGATCCCAATCCGACCGTTCCCCCCGACGGGAAATTCTGGCGCACCTTTTTCTGGTCGCACCGGGAAAGCGGCTGGGGTTCGATAGCGGATACGATGAAGGGCATCACGTTCCTCTGGGCGAATAAAATAAACAGTCCCGCCGAAAACGGCGCACTCGGCCGGCTTTCACTCTGGTGCAACCGGGTGCTGCCGTGGGGAGGAGGAACGCCGCAATACCGGTGGCCCCAGCCGGTCTATATCTACAATCAACACTGCGGGACCTGTTCCGAGCACGCCTGGTTTGCCAATGCCGCGGCACGAACCGCACTCATTCCGGTCACCTTGACAAAGGCTCCCCGTTTCGACCATAAATGGAACGAATTTTTCTGCGGCCGCTGGATCGACTGGGAACCGATCAACGGCTGGATCGACCGTATCGACGAGCCGTCGCATGCGAACGACTACTGGGCCGATCCCGCCAAATCGCCGCTCAACGGCTGCTTCAACTGGCGCGGCGACGGCTATATCTGGGGAACGACCGAACGCTATACACCGGTATGCACGCTCGCGGTAGCGGTTGCCGATTCAAGGGGCGCGCCGGTCGACGGCGCCCGGATCACCGTCGATGCCGACGGCGTTCCCGGCAATTTTTTAATGGCCGGCTGGACGGGAAGTGACGGCCAGTGCCGTTTTCTGCTCGGCGACGACGTCCCCTCGTTTACCGCCCTGGTAACAAGCGCGCTCGGCACTATCGCCCGGACGACCGTCATAACCAATTCGCTTCCCGGCAAACGGTACGACTGGTCACCGAACGTTTCCGGAACAATCGGCGCACCGAAGGTGCGCCGGCAAAGCATTCCGGACGACTCAGCCGGCGGCGGCGAGTATCGGATCGTCTACGCCGTCGACGCACGCCGCGAGTTCGTCTACGGGAAGCACGACTACGCGCTGTTCGGCTACTCCTTTCCCTGCACCTTTACCGATGAGCGGCCAACCGGCACGGTCGATATTTTTATCTGCGATTCGGCCAACTTTGCGTCATACACGGCGAACGGACCGTTTGAAGCGGCGATCGTTCATAACGATGCTACGGCGGCGGACAGCTTCTTCACGCTCCCGGATGTCGATGGGCCGTGGTATCTCGTCCTCTCGGGCGAAAAGAAAACAACCGTCGCTTCCGTTGCCGACCTATCGGTGCGGCTGCGGCGGCGGAATCCGGCGGGCGGGGCGCCGCGGCGGCGGAGCATCGACGGCCCGACGACGCCCTTTTCGCTCCATGCTGCAGGCGCCCTCCTGTCAATCGATTATGCCCTGCCTCAAAGGAAACGGCTGACGATACGCCTGCATACCTCCCGCGGCGGACTGGTTGCGGTTCTGTATGACGGATATGGCGGACGCACCGGAAACACGCTGCGGTTCGACCTTCGAGGCATTTCGCCGGGAGTTTACTGCTGCAGTATTGGTGCGGGGGGGGTCTCACGGTCGGCCCGGGTATGTATTGTCAAATAGCGCGCCTGACGTTCCCGCCTACGGCGGCGCCGCCCGCGAAGCTATCGAAGGGATTTTATCTCCCGCGAGATCACGCTGAACATTTCGGCGATACGGCGGTCGTAGGTATGGCGACGGACGACCTTTCTCATCCCGCGTCGCGCGATTGCCAGCCGTTCCTCCTCATGCGCCAGGTAGTATCCGACCATGTCGATGAGTTCCTTCCCGCTCCGGAACACGGCGATCTCCTGCGCCGGACCTGAGGTGACGAAGTAGTCGTAAACCACGGGCTTTGCGCTGGTGAGGAGAAAACCGCCGCTTGCGGGAACGTCGAACGCCCGCTGGGTAAAGCCGTTGCGGATCACCATGCGGTTGATGTCGATCGTTATTTTCGCCCGTCGGTACACATCGCACAGCGTATCGTAGTAATTCGCGGTGCCGAACCGCTGCGCCGGCAGCTCCCGCAGCCACCCCCGCTCCCCGTACACCCTGAACCCGGGATACGTTTCGACAAGCGATCGTACCAACCGCTTGCGGCCGAAATATCCGGCGGCGTGCTTGGCGATGAAACACGCCTTTTCAAAAGAGAGACCGCGCGGGAGTTCCATCGTTCCGATCTTCCGGTCGATGTGCCCCTCGACGTCATATTCCACGTTTTCCTCGTAGCACCGCACCACTTCGCCGAGAAAAGGCGCAAGGGTGTCGATGAATTCCGGCGCGGTCTCGAGAAAGCCGTCCATCTGCTTCGTATACGAGTTGCCGACGAAGACGACATCGTTATCCCACACCTCCCGACGCTGCGCTCCGGGATTGAACAGCGCCGGATCGGTCGCCAGCGGCAGGAAAAAAGCGTTATACCCCTGTTTCAGCATCGGCTCCACGTATCCCTTGTCCGAGACGAAATCGAACCGCAGGCGCGAGGGGCGGTATTTTTTTACCTGCATGATCTCCTCGTAAAACGGATCGTCCGCCGACCAGTTGACATGTACCGTCCTGTTCTTATCGAGATGTTCCCACAGCACGCCGGCCGCGTCCATGCCCCACTCGTTGACGGTCACAAGCATCGAACAGCCCTGCCGTTCGAGCACGCGCGCCGCGGCCTGCGCCTGCTCGCCGGAAGGATGCGGGCCGATATCGACGGCGACCACCCGCGCCCCCGGAATCCTCCGGAGAGCGGCGACGGTCTCGCGCTGGATCAGATATTTCTGGTTGAAAAAAGCGATGTTCATCGGTTTTTACCTGCGTTATTCGCCCGGTTCGGTGATCACGCCGATACGTACCGTCGGATAAAAGCCGCCATGGCCTCGAGCGTGACGTCGGGGTGCTCGCGATGGGGCGAATGGCCGCACGCCGGTATGCAGAGCGTTTCGAGCGGTCCCTTGACCTGCCGCGCGATCGCCTCGAGCTGACGTAAGGTGCCGTATTCGTCGTCGTCGCCCTGGATGAGAAGCGTCGGCGCAATGATCGCCGGAAGAAACTCCTCGATGTTCCAGGATTTGAAGGAAGGATCGAGCCACACGTCGTTCCACCCCCGAAACGCGATGTCGGTATTGGCGCCGTGATGTTTCGCCAGACGGTTGCGCAGACCGGTCGTACGGTAGGCCCCCGTGATTTTCGCGATACTGGCGAGCCCCGACGGTTCGGTGAAAACATGCGGAGCTTCGAGAAGCAATGCCTTCACTTTGGCGCAGTTCGTTCCGCCCGCGTAGATAAGCGAAATGGACGCGCCGTCGCTGTGTCCCACCAAAACGGCTTCGCCGATGTTCATTTCCGACATGAGTTTTTCGAGGACATCCGCCTCATCGTGCATGAACCTGACCGGACGGGGCAGCGAAACCGGGTCCGACCTGCCGTATCCGGCGCGCGAGTAGACTAGTGCTCCCAGCCCGGTGCGCTCCGCTAGCCGCGCGGGAAAATCTTTCCACAGGGAAACGCAGCCGAGGCCTTCGTGAAGGAAAAGAAGCGCAGGCGAATCCGCCGCAGACGTGCCGATCCGGCAATATTCGAGATTCACTCCATCAATGGTGATGAAGCCGGTTTCCGACATTACTTTTTACCCTGTCCCGGTTTCGAATTGCTGTGACTCCAGATCAAACATTTTCATCCGAATTCAGGGAGCATTAAATGGCGGCGCGGGGCATGGAGCCTTCCCCCTTCACGCCAGCACCACCCCGTGTTCGATCGCCCTTCGTGCGAACTCAACGCGCGCGGCCTCCTCTTCCGTATAGGGGAATACATCGACAGGCACCGGAGCATCGATGAACCGACCGAGATATTCGCCGATACGGTCGAGCGGACGCTTGCTGCTTGACTTGAGGAGTATTATGATATCGGCGTCGCTTGATGGCGTATAGGTATCATCAGCAAGAGAGCCGAAAAGGACGATCTGCAGGATATTCGGGTCTCTCGAACGCAGCGACTCGGCGATGTCGCGCAGCCGTGCCACGACCGGCTCTTTATCGAGGAATCGCGTTTTTTGCATAGGAGATCAGTTCTTTCGCGCTCAGCAGCGCGTCCCGTGCGTCATGCTCGGAAAAAAAATCCATGGGGGAGCCGGCATCAAAACTGTCGGGATATCGCGCCGGTATATAAACCTTGTCAAGATCTACGGCGTGATGCAGCAATGCTTCGCTCGCCGAATGTCCTTCGGGCAGTGACTTGAGCATTTTCAGCAGCGAATGGCCCCAAAAATCAGCATGCAGGGATAGAAGCAGCGCTTTCAAAGCTTTTTCAGCGGCTTGCTGGGCGGCAAAACAGGCCCATTCAAAGTCGTTCTGTTCCATCGAGCGCTCCGCATGGCGGTAGTCTTTATTCGCCTGACGCATCCAGTCTTCAACTCGTTTGGTCATTGCGATACTCCGGTCTCTACCGTTGAAAATAGTAAAAAGTATCTATTGAAATAAACAATGCACCCGAGTTTATGGCTGGCGCTCATTGCGGATAAGCCACCCTATCCACTTCACATTTCCTTCATTTATTGTTATCGAATGAGAATCGCCCCGGTCGTTACGACGCGGCCGTTCGGCGATATCTTTACAAGATATAATCCCCGCGGCAGTGAGCCGGCCTTGAAGCTGCATCGCTCCGTTTCCACCCGGAACTGTGCGACCGGTTTCCCCTGGAGGGTAAAAAGACGTATTTCCGATCCGGCCGCCCGGTCAACAAAAAGCCGGCCGTTCGCATGATTGAAATGAAGTCGTGGGTGCACTCCGTCGCGATTGTTCGGGAGTCTGCTCCCAAGCTTGCCGATTTTAATGAAAAGGTTGGTAATTCCGGCATAATTGCTCGGGTAATACATGACCTTGGCAGGCATGAAGGACGATCTTCTTGTCCCCCCCGTATCGCCGAACTGCATCGTAAATTTCCAAAGAAGCTTCTGATCGACGGTCACTTCCCGGAGAATACCGCCTCTACCCGCGGAAGGAAACGCTTCATGAATGAGCGTATTGCCGTTGGCCAGGCGAAACGCGCTGCTCATGGCCATGGAGTAAAAACTGTCGGACGGAGCATACAGCCATGCAGGCTCCTCCGGACCAAACGGCACACCGGGAGACTTGATGAAGTTTCCCTCGGCATCGAGAGGGAGAGCGATTTCAACAACCTCGGACAATCCCTCGCTCGACATAGTGGGACTCATGTTGTTATGAAAGAAAAGAATATGCCCGCCTCCGGGATACTCATCGGGGATCCAGGTGGGACAATGGAGCACATTGATGCGCTGCGTCGCCGTTGTGTCGTAATTGGTGGGATTGCCCCACCGATAGAGGAAATCTCCGCCCTTTCCACGTTTACCGCCAATATGCCCGGCGGCCTCCTGTATCGTCGTCCCGTGATCGATGATGAAAAGTTCGCTGAAAAGCCGCGAGGTGAATACGATCAGATCGCGTTCCTCACAAATAGTAATCCCATTGAGATGGACCCACTGGTTGCCGGACGGCTTTCCGGCCGAACCATTGAACAGCTCCGGATGCTCCGCGGCCTGATTTTTCGGGGTGATATGGTCCCAAAGATGCCAGTCCCATACGATTTCCTCCCCCTTTTCCGCCCTGGGATTCACTTCGATAATGCGTTCCGATAACAAAATTTTCGGATTGGTTCTCGGGAAAAGCGCCGTATCGACGCCGACCTTTTTAGCATCGGCGATGGTTTTAGCTTCGAACGCGACAGCGATAAAGTTACCATTCGATAAAGGCTTCATGTCGTGATGCAGCAGAAACGTATCGTTTGCCAGCCTGTATTGCCATATCACCGCGCCGTTCGGATCGATCTCTTCGACGATTCCCTGTATCGGCCCGGAGCCGGGCGGAATCGTATCGGTTCTCTGATTGACCTGTGATGACCTGAGAAGATTGCCGTTTTGAAGCAGATACACCACGTAACCGTTCAGACTGTCCGGCAGGTTGGTATGGTTCCACCTGTAGGCCGCGTCGCCGTGCTGATCGATCAGCACGGTGAATTTTCCGGAATACGCTCCGCAAAGAACGTATCCGTCCGAAAGCGCCATTGAGTCCGCGGCCGCGACGTTCGCGTAAGAAAAAGCGCCGGCAAGAAGAAAAACGCTGATTAGTTTCTTCCGCATTGAAAACCCCTTTTTCCGCATTCCTGTATCGCCTCACCCAATCTCTCCCCGCCGCTCTTCCCGCTCCACGAACGGAGAGGGAAAGAAGCATCGCATCGAGCTTTTTTGAGGTAGGTGCCTCCCCCTCCCGCTGGGTGGGAGGACGGGAACGGAGTGACGTAGTGAGATGTAATGCGCGGAAAAAACGTTCATATTTTATTTTAAAATATTAATCGCTGTTCATCAACAACATACCCCGCGAGGCAGTCGCCGTGCCGGCCCTGAGCACGATTGCATAATAGCCGGAAGGCAAGGAGCGCGCATCCAGATCTATTGAATGACATCCCCTGCTCTTACTCCCTCCGCAATACGATCGCCGCAGCTCTCCCCGTGCGTCATACATCTCGATGGCGACCCCCGCAGCTGAAGCGGGCGCCGTATAGCGGACGGTAATGTGCTTGCCGGAGGCTCTGCAGGTGAAATGCAGCGCGGGAGCTTCACCCCCCTTTCGTTGAGGCGGGCCGTAAACGACAGGCAGTACCTTTTCGATCTGGGAGAGCAGATGTTCGTTTCTTTCCATAGTAAAAGATGTTAGTCCCGGAAGTATTGTCATTTGGGGGCCTATCTTGAATACAAGGTCGCTGTCGATATTGGTAACGAATTGTTCGTAGGTGTAGAACTTCCTCACGTCGGCATTGACGCTGGAGTCGATGATCGATTTCAACCGATGGGCCAGGGCTTCAACCGAATCGACGCTCAACGGCCCGGCGATCATTTGTTGCATATACTCCGCGTAGACGCGTTTGAGCGAGTCATTGGCGAGTATCCTCTTTTCAAGCGGACGCTGGTCGATATTCGAGGGTGAAAACGCATCGACGCCGACGAGATTGTCCTTCCACGTATACGGATAAGCCGCAAAGGATAAATTGACATCCCAGGGGATGAGCTTGAATTTCCCCGCTTCCCCGTCGTCGTAAAGATAGTAATTCCTGGCGGAACCGGTATAACTGTCGAAATTTGCGTTGACCATGTTGAACGCCAGGTAGCGTATGCAATTATCCAGATCGAGGCACGCTCCGACTTCCTTGACAAAATCGCCCTCCGGCGTATTGTTCAGCTTGTCCAGCATGGAGATCAAACCGTACCAGACGTTTTCCTTCTCGTTCGTCTTGAGCTCGTAATCCCCCTCGTAGGCGCTCTGGTTAACCGACTTGTAGGCGAGCGTCGCACCCTGATCGCCAGCCTTGTACAGATTGTTCTTGTCGCTGCCGAAGTGGCGCATCAGAAACAGCTCGTCGACCTGTTCAACCTGCGTATAGAAAGCCTTGACAAGGGTGTCCTCGACGGTGAGCGTCGCGAAGGATGCGCGCGGTGCCGGCATGTACTTCCCCACTACGTCGTAAGCCATTTTTTCACGCATCATCGTAGGGTCCTGCACGCCGTTGCTGAAATTCAGCTTTTCGAGCGAGAAAAAGAGCTGGTTTTTACGGTATTTATTGAAGAAGAACTTGAAGGGCTTCTTCTCCGATGCTATCGCATACGACGAATTGCCCTTGTACCGTAAGCCGATGCTGTCCAGCACGATGCTGTCGCCCGACGGGCCGTGCCACGTCAAACGGGCCGGCATATAGATTTCATCGTTGGCCTTGTTGACGATAAGGGAATCATGCCAATCGGGAATATAAAAATTGATACGGTAATCCTGCACGACCGAATCGTTGAACAACAAATCGGACGAATCGGGTGTTGCATTGACACAGGCGCTTGCGGCCATAAAAACGGCGATGACGTCGATGCATCGTTTCATTGCGATCCCACCCTTTCAACGGCCTCTGCTACGGCAACAGCGTTACCCTTCTGCACACCTCGCTTTTCGATCGTATTTTTACGATATATGATCCCGTGGGCAGCATAGTCGTTGTGAAAGTAAAATTCCGCGTTTCGGGTTTGATTGAGCAGATTCTTTTACCGAGCAACGAAAACAGGGCGATCTCGCATCCGGCAACACCCGAAAAGCGGATCCGACCGGAAGCGACGGTGACAGAAGGCTGCGCTTTACTAAAAATCCTGGCAGCCTCTCTGATACCGATAGTGAAATCCGGGCCTGAACTCACCGTCCTGAAGCCGATGAAAAGAAATTCATAGTCCGCGGCGTTGAACTGCCGTTCCGTCGAACGTAAATAGGAGGCGTTGTTACTCCAGTTCCCTCCGCGTCGTACGCGTGGATATCGCATTGAATCTTCCGGAACAACGCCGGTGGGGTCGGTTACCGCCCCCCACGGATAATAGTTGTACCAATCATTGCACCATTCGGACACATTCCCGGCCATATCATATAACCCATAGGCATTCGGTTTCTTTTTCCCCGTTTCATGCGTGCCGTAATAGGAGCTGTCAAGGCCCTCCCCCAAATGAACAACCGTTTCCTTACCCAGATCAAATGAATTATTAGTCCATATTGCGTAACTATCCACTTCATCCAAATCGGTTGCGTTTGCAGGATATGGTTTATAGTCCTTCCCCCAGTAGTAATCCGTGGTGGTTCCCGCCCTGCAGGCGTACTCCCACTCGGCTTCGGTCGGCAGCCGGTAGGCATTGGCGTGCAGATCAACCGAAACGTTCTGCAGGGTGCAGAGAGACCCTATTGACCCGATAACACCCGAATAGGAGTATGCCGTATCGGGCAATCCCTGACACTTACTGCGTGCGTTGCAAAACAAGGCGGCGCTGCCCCATTCGATGGAATAGGCGGCCCAGTTTTTTCCCAGTCCGTTGGAAGCGTTCCAGGTGGGCCGGATATACTTGTCTCCATATATCGCTTTCATGACGGTATCGTATTCACCCTGAGTCACTTCCACGGTGTCCATCCAGAAATCATAGGTAAAGTTGACGGTATGAACGGGTTGCTCATAATCGGTAGTGGGATAATCCCTATAGAGACCCTTGACCGTATCGCACGGCTGCCCTATTTCAAAGTCATGACCTTTCGCCTCTATTTTCACCATACTGCCCGTATACTCCAGAGGCTCGGAGGGCACCCAGGTATTCGATGCGGTCAGGGTTACCGCGATATCGGTCTCATTATAGCTCTCAAGGGCCATAAGCGCGGTCCGGTACCCTCGTGTCACCACCACGATCGAGTCGCTCGCCGGTTCGCTCTCAACCGAGCCGGAAAGCGCGAATGCCCCCTCTCCATCGGTAAACGAAACGACCGAAGAATTGTTCTTCAGTGAAACGCGGGCACCCGAAACCGCTTCGCCGTCTGAGTCTTTTACCGTTCCCTCCACGCCAACACTCCCGGCGCCGGCCGCGTTCATGCAGAATAGCACTACCATCGCGATGGTCAATGTATACATTGTATCTCCTCCTTGCCTCTATCGAAGAATAATAAAATAAATCAATTTACAATGCCTATCATCCGGTAAAATATACACCGATTTCCTTTCATTACTTTCGCACCGTAAATTCCCGTGCTCATACTGCCGGTCGGCAAGCTCAACACATCCTTTCCCGAGTCGGCCGAAAGCATTATTTTCCCCTGCAGGGTGACGAGAGTGACGGTATGTCCCCTTACGCCGGTAAAAACGATCGATCCGGCCGTCTGGTGAATGCTGGGATGCGACGACAGCGATCCCGCCGGGGTTTTACTGTTCGCATCATGCACCGGAGTGAGCCCCAGCAGTTTGCGAACTCCCTCGTATGAACTCGGATAATACATTATCTTCGCCGGATTGAAGCCCATGCTCCCTTTGAGCGTTAGGGTGTCCATCCACACAACTTTTCCGTCGGGGTCCACTTCACGAATCCTGCTGTCGGTTTGGGGAATGGTCCCCTCGGCGGGCTGGGTTTTCGTCGGGAACGTTTCGTGGGCAACGATATTGCCATTCGGCATGTGGATTGCGCTGCTCATGAACCGGGAGTAAAAATCGCTTGTCGGAGCATACAGCCACGTTGGAGTCTCCGGTTCAAACGGCTTGCCCGATTCATGAATGAATTTACCCTCAGCATCAACCGGCGGTTTGACTTCAATGACTTGCGACCGTATCGCAGCAATATTATTATGGAAAAACATGATATTGCCCGCTCCGGGGCATCCTTCGGGGACCCAGGTGGTGGAGTGAAGACAATCGATTGTTGTCGCGCCGCTCCCGCCGTAATTGCCCGGTTTGCCCCACCGGTACAGTATATCCCCCCCCTTTCCGTAAGTTCCGCCGGTATGGCCCCTGGCCAGTTCGGCGGTCTCGGTGCGCTCGATCACATAGAGCTCGCTGAAGATACGCGAGGAGAAAACGATCAGCTTGTTCGCTTCACAATAGTCAAGCCCGTTGAGGTGCACCCACTGTCCCTGCCACAGCGACGAAACGATATGACCGCTGATCAGTTCCGGATGAGCGGCCGCCTCCTCCTGTTTGGCGATATGGTCGAATATGCACCATTCCCAGACGATATCCCCGCCGCTCGGCGATCGCGGCTTGATTTCGATTATTTTTTCTCCCAAAAGAAAATTGGTGCCAATGGTCATAAGCGCGGGATCGATGCCGATTTCTTGCGCCCGTGTCTTTGAAATGGAATAAAAGGATATTGCAAGGATGTTGCCGCCGGCAAGCGCCTTCATGTCGTGATGCAGCATCATCGAATCATTCGCCAGCGTATACGTCCACACCAGTTTCCCGCTCTTATCCACTTCGTCGATCGCTCCCTGTTTCGGATTGGCATTCGGAGGCACCCTGGTGGAGTTGGTCTGGGAGGTTCGGAGAAGATTGCCGTTTGGAAGCAGATAGCAGGAATAGCCGTTGAGTCTGTTGGTCAACCCGGAATGGTCCCACGTATGGACGGCAGTGCCGGCGGTGTCCATCAGAATGGTCGTCGATCCCCCGTAGGCGCCGGCCAGTATGTAGCCCTCGGAAAGCGCGGAGGCCTTGGAAACCAACATCGCGAAAAGCAACGCCGCCGATGCGACGCCACCACTAAAAAGATTCTTTTTCATCGAAAATCTCTTTCTAATAATGAATAGGGTTATATATGTGTTTCTGCAATGCTTCCCATAAAAAACCTTCTACTTCACCACGGTAATCTTCCACGCCACCGCAACGCGATTTCCCGACGTCACCTTCACGTAGTAAAGCCCCGCGGGAAAACCGCGGGCGTCAAAGCTGCATCGCCCTCCCGCCGGTGCTGCAGAGGCGACCCTCCTCCCCTGCACGGTGAAAATGCCCACCCTGCCTTTCGCGACATTCGATACACCGATACGCCCGGCAGTCTGATGAATACGGGGCCGCGGGAGAGACGCTCC
>JAFGNB010000158.1 GCA_016927235.1 Chitinispirillaceae bacterium | reverse complement strand
GAGTATGACGATACCATTCCTGAAAATGCAATTGTAAGCCAGGACCCCGAAGCGTCGTCCCGCGTCAAAAAAGGGCGTAAAATAACGGTGATCGTCAGCAGAGGAAAAGAGATCGGAACAATTCCCGACGTCCGCAACATCACGGAACGACAGGCCCGTATCCTCTTAAAAAAGGCGGGTTTTGCACTTGGTAAAGTGAAAAAGGTTTTTTCGGAAGGGAGACCTGTCGATGTCGTCGTCGATGCGTTCCCCGCAAGCGGTACGACGACTTCGCGTGAAATCGAGGTTGACCTGTTTGTTTCAAAAGGACCGAAACCGACTCATGCCGAGGTCCCGAACCTTGTCGGTGAAAGCCTTAAAACCGCCAAACGGCAAATCGTTGAGAGCGGGCTCATGGTTGGCGCCATCAGTTACCAGAATAATCCCTCGCTTCTCCCAGGAACGATTATCTCCCAGTCTGCCGCCCCGGGATCGAATGTGCCCCTGGAATCGAAACTGAATCTGGTAGTATCGGTGATACGGTGACGGGTGCGGGCGCATAACCGATGAGGAAGCGAGGAACGTCGTGCACGCCAGAGCGTACATCTCCATTCTTGCGGTAGTTCCGTTCTTTATTCCCTGTTGTACCATACGGCGATTCCCGGTGGTACGACCGGTCATTGAGCAATCGCGTAATGTTTATGCGCGCGCGAAAGCTCAGGAACATTTTATTCGTGCACGGGATTACGAACGGCGCGGATTCAGCGATATGGCCGAGCGGGAGTATGAAAAGGCACTGCAGCTCGATCCTGAATCAAACCTGCTGAAACGGCAGTTGGTCCGCTGCTACGTTCAATCGGGAAAGTACACCCAGGCGCTGTTGCTGGTCAAACAGGGAAGAAAAAATCACGCTTTGAGCAGTGATGAGAAGCGGATCGTCTCGACGATTTATCTTAAAATGGGGGAGATTGCACAGGCGGCGGCGGTGCTTGAGACAATCGAGAAAAAAACCGATGAGGAATTATACTCGCTCGGGTTGATTTATGAATCTCTGGGTAATCTTGAAAAGGCGCTTTTTAATTACTATCGATGCTATCAGCAGAAGCCGGCGGCGATCCATGTTGGTTTGAAAGTCGGCAGAATGATGCTGCAAGAAAAAAAATACGCTCAAGCCGATGATTTCCTTGTTGAGATGCAAAAAAAGAGCGGATTACTTGCCGATATTTACCGTCTCCGCGCGTCGGTGGCGATCGAGGGCGGTGATACGGCAGGGGGAGTGGCGTTTTTCGATTCCGCGCTCGCGATCGATTCGCTTCATGAGGGAACGCTGCGCAGCAAGGCGCAGTATCATCTCGGCCGGAACGATTTTCCACCGGCAATCGAATGTTATGAAAAGCTTGTCGGTTCCAATCCCGCGGGGGAAGTGTACCGACGGACACTCGCGCTGCTCTATTTCTATAACGATCAGTTCGCCGAGTCGGAGAAGCTTTTAAAGACGATGCTCGAATCATCGATGGATGATTACGAACTGCATTACCTGCTCGGCCTGGTGTTCTCCGGTATCGGCAACGCGGATCTCGCCCGGATGGAATTTGAGAAATCCCTTGCATTGCAGCCGGAGAATAAGGAAGCATGGTATGAACTCTGCCGCATGCTGATCCGGAAGAAATCGTATCGTGAAGCGGCCGATATTGCTGATCGGTTTACCCAGATATTGCCTCATGAGGCCATTGCGTGGCGTACCAGAGGCCAGATCGAATCGCTGAATAAAAATTATCACGAAGCAGTCGCTTCGTTGAAAAAGGCCGTCGCACTTGATTCACTTGACATGTATTCATGGTTTGAGCTTGGGAGCGCCCTTGAACGGAATCGCGATTTTGATCGCTCGGCAAAAGCGTTCAGAAAGGTGCTCAAGCTGCGGCCGGGAGATCCGGCGACGCTCAATTATCTCGGCTATATGTGGGCGGAACGGGGTAAGAATCTCGACACCGCCAAACAATTTCTTGAACAGGCCCTGCGACAGGAACCCCATAACGGTGCGTTCCTCGATTCGTACGCATGGATATTTTATCAGCTGGGCAACTATGACAGCGCGTTTGCGTATTTACAGAAAGCAACCGAAAGGATCTATGATGATCCGGTGCTGTTTCACCATCTCGGCGATGTACTCGTTAAGCGCAACGAACTGAAGGGGGCAATGAACGCTTATTACCGGTCGTTAGAGTTCAATGCCGACGACAGCGCGGTTATTCGGAAGAAAATAGTCGACCTCGAGATCGTCCTGCAGCATAAACGGCGCAACGCTCAATGAAGAAAGCGTTGGCTTTGACCGCCGGGATTCCGCTCTTCTTTCACTTTTGCTCTCCTCCGTTGCAAAGCGCTCTTCATTTGGACGGCCTGATTTTCAGGGAACATTTTTCCGGCCTGCGTGAAGACGTTCCTTTTCAAGGATCGGGAAAGGTATTCCTTTGTTTCAACGGCGAACGGCAATCCGGCTGGTTTGATGTACGTTATACCCGTGACCGCTCTTTCAGCGCAACCTTTTATTCACCGCTGGGAACGATCATCGGTTCCATCACTGCTCACAATGATTCCGCGAAAATGCTCATCCGGGGAAAAGAGTACGCTTTTTCTCCCGAACAGACGCTTGATTCACTCTCCTTTCCCTGGAGCGGGGGACTTCGATTAAGTGACCTCACCGCGTTGCTTTGCGGGAGACTTATGCCTTCACTCACGTTTCCCCTCAGGCCGCCGGATGAACTGCACTCCAAAGGGGTAAGGAAAACAGCGGTATGGAGAGAGAAAAACTCGGAAATTTCCGCAATTTTTTCGAGAAGTTTAAAGAAGCTAAAACGTATTGTAATAAAATATCACCCTGACGATGGTCAGGCATATGTTCTATCGTACGGCTCCTTTTTTGACGGAAAGGCCCGATACCTATCATTTCATGTTGATGACGGGAATTATTTTTCCATACACTATGAACGCCTGGAGAAAGAACCACAGGGATTATGATATGAATCTAATCGTCAACACCGCCTGCATTATGGTCGCAGCAGGAATGATGGGTTCGGCAGTCATCGCCCAGTACAAGACGGCCGGGAGCGTCAATTATCAGCACCTTCTGCTCAATTATGATGCCCGTTCGGTCGGGTTGGCGGGAGCATCGGTCGCATTGCCCGACGGACTGAACGGCGTCACGGCAAACCCTGCGATGATCGCCGGACTGAACCGGCAACAGGGATTCATCGGGTATCAACTGGTGCTCGACGGCGTATGGGCGGCCCCGGTCGGCTATGCACGATCCTATGCGGGCATCGGCGCCTTTTCGATTGTCGTGCAGGGACTGTCGAGCGGGAAGGTCGATGTCATTGAAGAGGGTCCGGACGGGGAACCGAAAGCAACCGGCCTCACGGCGCACGACGAGTATTTCACTCCCGGCGTCTCGTTCGCCCGTTCGTTTTTCAATGCACGCCTTTTGACGGGGATATCGCTCAAAGGCCTCTATCATCGCATCAGCGCCCCTCCGGATATCTACAGTTCGAAAGGGATCGCCGTCGATATCGGTATCCAGTACCGTCCCATCAACGACCGTTTGATTTTCGGCGCCGTGATCCGGAATGCCGGATTCGAGTTTGCGCCGTTTGAGGACGGCCGGTCGTACCCGTTACCAGTACTCTTCGAGGCAGGCGTTTCGTACGTCCCCCGCTATCTGCCCGCGCTCAGGATTGCCGCCGATATCAATAAAATACGCGGAGAATATGTCAATTTTGAACCGGGCCTCGAGATTGCGATCTATCCCGATGTTTTTTTCGCGCGACTGGGTTTTATGTTCAGTCAAGGTGATCTGACCGAACAGTTCCACAAGTTTACCGGCGATCAGGATGAGAACTACGTAAAAAGCAACTGGGCGACCCTCGCAACCGGCATCGGTCTCCATACCGATTTGAACGCTGTTTTTCTTCGGGTCGATTTCGGCCTGCAATTCCGCGCCTCCTGGCTGCCGCCTTCGCCGGTGCTGTCGGCGATAATAGAGTTTTAACACGCAGGGATACCCCCTTTTTTCGAAACGGAGCAGTCGTCGCATTGTGGCGAACCCTTTTCAATTCACCCTTCGTTGCCGGGACCATCGTACAAAAGCACGCACCGGAACGTTTACCACCCCCCACGGCACCATTGAAACCCCCGTATTCATGCCGGTAGGAACGCAGGCGACGGTCAAATCCCTCGCTCCGGCGGAGCTTGTCGAAAACGGTTGTTCGATCCTCATCGCCAACACCTACCACCTCCACCTTCGTCCCGGCAGCGAACTGATCCGCGACGCCGGGGGGCTCCATCGCTTCGAGCGATGGAAGGGAGCGCTTCTTACCGACAGCGGCGGATACCAGGTGTTCAGCCTGCGCGATATATCGAAAATCACCGAGGAGGGCGTGCTTTTCAAATCTCATATCGACGGATCGACGCACCTTTTTTCGCCGGAACGGGTGATGGAGATCCAGCACAATCTCGGGGCCGATATTATCATGGCATTCGACGAGTGCCCGCCTGCCGATGCTTCGCCGGATTGCATTGAAAAGGCGGTGGATCGGACAATACGATGGGCGAAGCGTTGTGTTGCTGCGCATGCTGAGCTGCCCCTGCACTTTGGTTTCCCGCAGGCGCTTTTCGGCATTGTGCAGGGCGGAACAAACCGGGAGCTTCGTAAGCGGTGCGTTCGTGATCTGACGGCGATCGGGTTTCCCGGCTACGCGATCGGCGGCCTTGCGGTGGGGGAGAAGATAAAAACGACCTACGAGGCGGCGGAGTATACGGCCGACATGCTTCCTGCAGACCGGCCGCGGTATCTCATGGGAGTGGGCAAGCCGCAGGACATCATTCACTGCATCGAACGGGGCATCGACATGTTTGACTGCGTGCTTCCCACCCGCAATGCGCGCAACGGTTCTGCATTTACTGCAAGAGGGAAGATCAACGTTCGCAACGCGCAGTTCACCCGGGCATTCGACCGTCCACTCGACCCGGACTGCTCGTGCTATTCCTGCCGCACCTTCGACATGTCCTACCTGCGGCACCTTTACATGGCGGGGGAGATCCTTGCAATCCGCCTTATAACGCTGCATAATATCCACTACTACATGAACCTGGTAACGCAGGCCCGAGCTCATATCGTAAGCGGCAAGTTTCATGAATGGAAAACTGATACGCTTGCCGCGCTTGGACCGTCGAGGAAGGGAGAGGGGTCGCCTCGCAATGACAAGTAGACGCCTGAGAAACGCCGATGCGATTCTTGCGCACATCGAACGACACGGTATTGATCGGAAAGATGAGCAACGAGGCGATACCCGGTTGCCGCACGCCTCCCGAAGAGGCGGACGGAAGCATTCGCACCGCATGACCCTCGACCTGCACGGCCTTCGTTCCGATGACGCTGCGCGGCGATTGCGCTTTGCGCTTGAACGATGCACGGAGACCGGCATGCGGGAGCTGCTCGTCATCCACGGTTACGGCATCCACAGCGATCCCGCCGAGGGACCGGTGCTTAAAAAGCTGGTGCGCGGCCTGCTCGACCGCGAGCTGCGGCTGCAGTACCGGACATATCGCACGGCGGCGCTTCGCGACGGCGGCGAGGGGGCGACGCTGGTGGCGGTGCGGTGAGGGGGCGACATATTAACCGCCTACTGCCGACACCGTTATATTATTTCCATACCCCCAGCCAGTCCCGTCCCGGACTGTTGACGATGCGGGTATTTTCCGTCCCGTCGGTCCTGACCCTGAAGATCTGACGTTCGTTCTCCTCGGGATAATACCTTACGTAAATCAGCTGTTCCCTTCCCTCGAATCGCAAGGTCTGCGGGGCGCGCTCGTGCCACGTTTTGGCCGTGTCGCCCGGCAGCAGTTTGCTGAAGCGATAATTCACCACGTCCACCTTCGCCAGCTCGTCGGTCACTGCCCCCATGGTGTAGACGATCGTACGTGAGTCGGAAAGCCAGCAGAATTCCTTGACATCCGAGCGCTGGGTGATGCGGCGGTGCGTGCCGCCCTTGCGCTCGAAAAGCCAGAGGTCGCATCTGCCGCGGAAGTTGGTCGCATCGGAAAGGTACGCGATGAAGGCGCCGTCGGGGCTGAATGCGGGAGCAGTATGATTGGCCGCATCGTCGGTAATGCGCAGCGGCTGTTTCCCTTCCGGGTCGGCGAGATAAAGCTGCATCGATCCGTCGCGATCCGAGCAGAAGAGCATCATGGATCCGTCGGCCGGGAAGACCGGTGCGGTTTCAGTCGCCTGCGGCCAGGCGATCACCGGAAAAGAGGGCCCCCCTTCCGGCCTGACGCGGTAGAGATCGGTCACCGTATCGCCGCAGGGAGCGGCCGCATAGTAGAGCCAGACGCCCTCGGGGGAGAACGCCGCATCGCGGACCTGCAGGCTGTCGGCGACGTAGTGCGGATCGCTGCCGTCCGATTGCATGACAAGAAGCCTGCGGCAGTCGTCCGAAGAGGCCCGGCAGGCGATTCTGCCGGCGGCGAACGAAAGAACGGGGCGGTCGCAGGTGTCGGCGACCGAACGCGTAAGGGGAAATTCCGCCATCCGGTCGATCACTTTCAGGTAGATTGATTTTTTACCGTCGCGGTCTGAGGTGAAAACAAAGGTCCCATCAACCGGTTGGAGCGCGCCGGGAGGCGGGGCCGCTTCCGCGGCGACGGTTGAAAACGCCGCGATTTTCCGCGCGATCGCGGTGTCGGGAGCAATGCCCGACAGCAGCGGGATGAGCCGGTTTTCCATGCCGGTCACCCGACGGTTCTCGTCGAAACGGACGATGAGGTTCCCGACGTATTGGCCGCGGCTTCCGGCGGAGAGTACGGCGCAGTCACCTATTTTCATCGGTGAAGGAAACCGCTGTTCGAGATTCCCGCAGATGATGATGTCGAAGGCCGTCAGCTGCGAAGCCTCTTCGCGAACCCCTTCCCAGGAGTCGTGCGCGATCAGAATGCGAAGGTCGCACCCCTTTGCCGCATTCTGCAGATCGGTCGGGTCGAATGGACGAAGAAGCGGGCGCGTTCCTTCCGGCGTGATCGACGGATTGACGTACGATGCGACCAGGAAGCGATATCCTTCACGTTCGATGATTTTATAACGCACCGCGCCCTGCGGTGTGGTGCGGGCGTTCGAGCAGATGAGTTGCGGATGGGATGACCCCGCTTTAAACACTTTCGTCAAGCCGTACGCCAGTTCACCGACGCCGCAGCCGATCGCGTCGTAATTGATATGGTCGAGGTATGATCCTACAAAGGAGCGACGCGGCGGCTGCAGCCCCCCGGTTACCATATTGCCCGCCTCGATGGTAAGGGAGAGGGGGAACGCTCCCCGCAGCGAAGCAATAGCCGATGCCTGGCGAGCGAATCCGCCCGGGATGCCCTTTTCAACCGGGACGGTGAAGTTTCCCAGCGCGTTTCCGGTGTAGATAATGGCAATTTCACGCCGTTTGCTCCGGAGGATGTCCGATTTGACGCGGCTTAAGAGTGCGTGGGCTTTCCACAGGTTCGGATCGAGCCGTAACGCACGTTTCGCATTGAAGGTGCAAAGGGTGTAGCGTTGTTTTTTATAATATTTTTCGGCGATTTTGTAATATTTTTCGGCGGTCGGTTTTTTCGCCGCCTCCAGTTCGTAGGCCATTGACAGCGCCCAGACCGGACCGAACTCCTTCGAGAGGTAACGCCATCCGGCGTCGAGCAGGAAAGCCGCCACATTGACTCCGGCCCCGAATGAAAGTCCGTTTACCGAAGGAGGCCTGCCTTTGGTGTATTCGTAGCCTGTACGAAGGCGGAAGTAAATGCCGGTAGCTATTTCGGTGCTGATGCCGGCGATGAGCGGCTCGTCGGCGGTCTTGCGCATGCCGATGCCGAGGTCAAAGTCGAAGAGCTTTTTAAGCGGATGACCCTCCGGCAGCGGATAGAGGAGTATTGACCACTTCACCTCAGCAGGAAGCGGTTCTGCAGTGTTTCCGCCGTAGGACAGCGCCTTGCCCAGTGAGGTGACGCCGAAGTGTGTCGATACAAAAGAGAACGGGGTGTATTGCAGATCGACGCTGCCGCTTACGGTCCTCCCGGCAAGCTCTTCAATGCGGCTTTCAACAAAGGCGATTGCGCACCCGGCGCTGAATTGGTCGTCGAAAAATCCGCGGGCATAGGATGCGCCGAGGGAATAGTCGATATATTTCGGATCGGAAGGCCGTTCGTCAATATCCCGCGCGTTGTCGAATGCTCCCGGCGTAAAAATCTGTGCATACCCGCCGAAGGTGCCTACGTCATAGACGGGAACAATCGCCCCCAGGTACTCTTTGCGCATGCCCATAAGCCACTCAAGGTGGGTGAAGGAGAAACGGTATTGATCAGCCTGTGCGGTTGCGGCGGTGTAGTCGGGAAGGTCTGCGGCCTCCATCGATCCGGAAGAGGAGGCGCTGCCGCGTCCAAGCACTCTTGCGGAGCGGGGAAGGTTGAGAAAACCGCACACCGTATGCCCGCTGTTTTCCCCGTCGAAGTCGGCAAACCAGTCGAGGCGCTGTGCAAAGAGCGCGGGAGCTAGTGCGAGTGTAATAACGGCGATTTGTTGCGATAACTGCATGATGCGATTTCGTGTCTTCGAAAGTGAATCCGCCGGCGGGCGAATAATTTTTTTTATTATATCGAATTTGCATGGCGGGGACATTAGAAAAGTTGCTGGAAAGCGTGCGAGGGGTATGCCGGGGCGGTTAATTTCCATTTATCTTAAAAAATTTAAAAAAAACGTTGCATATACTACCAAATAATTATATATTATTATCACCAGCAATTCTATTCCTACCTGCAAGGCCCTCTTGCAGCAATTTGGGTGAAGCGGAAGGCGCCGGTGCAATGCCGGCGCATTCTTT
>JAFGNB010000157.1 GCA_016927235.1 Chitinispirillaceae bacterium | reverse complement strand
AGTCCATGCGTTTCAGTAAAGAAGTAGCGGATACCGGCTTTCTCCAGCAGCCTTTCGAGACCGGGATAATAACCGCATTCCGGGAGCCATATGCCGGGGGGGGGACGGTTGAAAAAAGAGTGATGCGACTGCACCGCAACGGCGATCTGCGCATAAACGGCATTGGGATTGAGCTGCATGGCGGGAAGGTACCCGTGGGTGGCGCCGCAGGTGATGATCTCAAGCATGCCGTTATCCTGAAAGCGTCTGAAGCCGTCGAGAAGATTGCCCTGATATGTTGTCTCGAAAAGATGACGGCAGTCGTAAAATTTTTCCCAATACATCCGTGCCGTGCGGTGGTATGATTTGTTTGATGCGGTACGGTCGATCTCTTTTTCCGACAGTTCGATGAGGTTCGACAGGTGGCGGCGATAACGCTCCTTGAGCAGGTCGTCGGCGAGCATGGAACAGAGTGTCGGGGTGATGGAGACGGTAAAGCGGATGGGTATGTTGTCGTCGAAACCGTTGCCGAGCAGCGAGAGAAGCGGAAGATACGTTTCGGTGATCGCCTCGAAGAGCCAGTTTTCCTCCATCATGTAGTCGGTTTCGGGGTGCCGTACAAAAGGAAGATGCGCATGCAGCAGCAGCGCCAGATAACCTTTCGGGGATGGATGAGCGCCGTGCGGAACGGTCATGGCGCCATCATCCCGGAAGCGACCGGGAAGAAGGGTTAAGCAGTCGCGGATTGATGTCCGGTACGAAACCGAGATCGGTCTGTTGTTTCAGCCTTTCCGGGGCGCCTGAAGGTTGTTCCCCCGCATCGGCGTGATGAGGGGTATCCCCCGGAGGGGAGACGACGGCTTGCGGCTGAGCGGCCGGCGCTGTGACGGGAGCGAGCCGCCGTGCGGAGAGAAGTTTTTTACGGGAGCCCTCGGAAGCGATTCCGAACAGTTCGACGGTGTACGCGAGGCCGGGGAAAGGCACCTCGATGTAGTGAGCGTTCTCTCCGGGGGGGACTTCGATTTCGACGGCCGATCCGCCGGCCGTCGTTTGAGAGCCGCTTTCGGAGAGACGGAGGAGCAACGGCTGGTCTCTTTTGTAAAGTTGCTCCGGAAGTTCCCAGTAAACGAACAGCCGGTGCGGATTGCAGAACATCGCTCCCAGCATGACGTCATCGTAGTGCGCGGGAATATCGGCATTGAAGCGGTACCGCATTTTCTCCTGAGGCGACGGTTTATTCATGGCGTGCTCCGATAGGGGGTGCATCGGCACCGTACCGCCTCTTTCCTGCGCGAAAACATGCGGCAGGCACGTCGCTCACGTTCTTTAGGGCGTGAGTACGCTTTCGTGGCAGGGGCGCGCGGCGGCTCCGGTCGCCGTACCGTCAGTAGTTTTCTTTGTTTGACTGATACCATTTTCTTGCGCCGTTGATGCCGAGCTTCAGGCTGAACATGTTTTCCCGGTAGCGTTCAAACCGGCGGTCCCGACGCTGTGCATATTCGAAAATGACGTCGAACAACGCGTCGTTCGACTGCATCGGAAGGCCGACGGCTATTGTGGCGGCCATTTCGGTTCCGTCGGCTTCCGGAAGCCCCGTGTAGCGCAGTCCGGCGCGATACTGTATGATTTCGTATAATTTCGGCGTCAGAAGCTCGGGCGCCGGGATGAACTGCACGCCGCCGGAAACATGCCAGGCGTCATGGAGCGTGCGGACCGGTTCGATCTCGGAATAAAACCGTTCCCACAGCGTTGCACCGATATCGCATGCGGCAAACCAGCGGGGATTAAACTGCCATGATAAACCGGCCGTGAGCGACGGAGGCGGTTTGAAATAGTATCGTTCGCTTGCGGTCAGGTCAACCGTGTCACGGGTGCCGCTGATCACCCGGTCGGTGCGCGCCCTATTGATGAAGAAATAATCGCCGCTCAGGCCGACGGTCAGTTTGTTGACCGGCGCCTGGAGACCGACCCTGACGCCGTTCGTCGAAAAGGAGGTTCTCGAGGAATCAAGCAGCCGGCCGTGCAGCGAACCGTGCATCCGGGTTATTTCCGTCATGCTCCGGTTGAAGCTGAACCGCCGGTAGGCGATCCCCACGCGGAGTACTTTACGAATAGTATATCCCCACCCCGCCTGCCAGGTGATGGCTCCTCCGCTGCCGATCAGGCCGAGCTCGGCGGTGTCGGCGAACATGCCGTCGATAGCTATTTTCTGCATAAGGCGGAACCGTATGTTCGCCGTGCTGTAGGGTTCAAATGAGACGCCGAGCGCGCCGAAAGCGCCTATCGGGATGGTGAGGGAAAAGAGGCGCAGGTGCATATCGAGGTGACGGGTGGCGCTCTCCACGTCGTCGAGGGTCAGCAGTTCGCCGGAAACGGCGGAGGAAAACGTCGTCCTGCCGGAGATTCCCAGGTTTGCCGGATTGTTCGTCAACCCGAAGAAGTCGTTTCCGATGCCCGCACCGGTGCCGCAGAATGAAAGCGACTGCCCCGATCCGCTTCGCAGGGGAATTCCCAGGGGGGAGTAAAGACTGAAAAGCGACTGGGAAGCGGCCGGATGATTCAGCGCCGTCAGGGCGGTTGCGAAGATGATCATGCGTCGGTAGGGCATTCGGTTCATTTTCTATTTGAGGGTTGTTAACACCGCTTTGAACCGGGGCTTGCGCCAGATAATTTCCTGCTTCCCGTACACATCGTTCGAGGTGATGCGCAGGTAAAGATAAACAAATCGCGGTTTATCGGCGCCATAGTGCTGCAGGTGGTAATCGACCGGCAGGACGATCGTGTCGCTGTCGGACGGCTGCAGCTTGACTACCGGAGCGTAATACTTATTGATCGTGTCGATCCGGTCGTCCAGGATCCCGCCGTCGGTAATGAGTTCATCGGCAATGAAATAGAAAACAATGGGCGTGTCGGCGATGTCGTCGCCGGTCACGTGCCTGCCGTCGAACACCGCCGCCGCGGAGAGAATTTCGTCGAATCCCGTCGATGCTATTGTGTCCCACAGCGGCGCCAGGTCGAGTTTGAAGACGGCGGTCCGTTGCGACAGCCAGGTCGAAAGGGGGAGAGGAGCGAGGGAAGATACAAGGGAATCCGTTTCACGGGCAACGATGCCGGAGATGCCGCGTAACGAATCGGTCCGGGTGATGATGGTGTCCGTATCATTGACTTTTTTGATACGGTGCGTATGAATGACCATCGCGGGGGTAAATTTGAACCAGGCAAGGCCGTCGTCCGTGTTGAAAAGTGCGATGTAAATACTTCGGTCGATCGTCGTATCGCAGTAAGCCTTTTTTTCATTGCCGTTGCCGCCGGCACGGGAAATGCAATCGTTATAAGCGAGGCAGAGATCGAAAATCGAATCGGACAATACCGAATCGACGAGCCTGCCGGTGTAATAACGGCGATCCTCCGCGGAGACGGGTTTCAGGACGCCGATGGCGTCGGTTGCCGCCTCCGGCAGCATGGCGTATTTACTCTCCTCGGAACAGCCGACAAGCTTCAATCCGGCGGAGTCGGCAACCGGGTTGTCCCTCACCAACGACGTATCGCCGATCGTATCATAGACGAATACGATACTGTCGAGGACATCGGCGGTGTCGAATTGAGCGGCAAAATCATACGTCAAAACGAATTCGGTATAACCGTACACCTCGATGCCCTCTTCGGAACCTGCGGCGAGCTTCCCCGCGTGGTGACCGAATCGCGGTGTCGGGGTGCCGGGCAGGCTGAAACACTCATTCACAACCAGTGTGTCTGCCGCATAAGCAAAGAAGTTCTTCTCGAAATTCACCAGCTTCGGATCGGCTTCTTCAACCACTTCCGATCCCACCCCCGTGTACTGGTCGAGATTCGAACAGGAAACAAGCACTAGAATGCCCGTTGCAAGGGATAATGAATGACGGATTTTTTTCTGCATCAAGCCTGCCGAAAAGGGTCCTGGTCGAAAGCGCATTGGTACAGCGGGCGAGTACCTCAACGGTTAATTGTCGTTAAAAAATAGGTTCACGATTTGAATGAAGTCAAATACTAACCCGAAAAAAGGCGGAGAATTACTCCAGTGACGCCGGGCGCGGCGATTGCCGGTATAAAACGGACGGATCGGGGTATGCAGAGAGAAATACGCTTTTACCGTGAGGCTCTCATGAACTATTTTAGAACCCGGCATCTCATTTTAAAGTGAGCGACACCCGGTGTGTGTCTTATTGTGAGAATGTGATGCCTGATGATTGCCTCTCTGCCCGTTGCCGGGAAAATTACCCCGGGAGACGAACGACAGTTGGTCTCTCACAACGGCATAGATTAAAGGCCGCCGCTGATATTATGGAACAGAACTCCGTCAAACGTCCTTCCGATTGCCTTATCCTGATAGTCGATGATGAAGAGATTATCGTTGAGATGCTGCGTGACGCACTCGAGCCTGCGGCGTACCGGGTTTTCAGCTGCACGCAGGGAGCAAAGGCGCTCGAGTACATCGATACCTACGATTTCGACGTCGTCGTCACCGACCTCAAGCTGCCCGACGTTTCAGGGCTTCACGTGCTCGAATACGCGAAACGCAAGGACGAATTTACCGAGGTCATCGTCATCACCGGGTATGCAACACTTGACAGCGCCACCCTGGCGATCAATCAGGGCGTTTCCTCCTATCTGCTCAAGCCGTTGCAGATCGCGGAATTTTTTATTCAGGTTGAGAAAGCGATCGCTTCGCGGCTTTTTCACCTCCGCAGCATCGAACTGATGCGCCAGTCCGACGACTTTGCACCCGATGTAAAAATGCATGTACAGGATATCACCTCGCTTTATTATTTCATACGGAAGCTGATGCTTTCCCTTGAGATAACGGAGATCATGCGCATTACGCTCGATGAGGCGAACCGCCGCATAGGTTCGGTACTCGCGGTGATAAGCGTATCAATGCCGTGGGTTGAAGAGCTTTTCGTCATGCCGTCGCAGGGGGAGATTACCGAGGCGGAGCTGATCCCCCTGCTCGTTCGCTTTCGTGAACAGGTGATCGCCTCCTCCGGCAACCGGCGGCAGACCGACGGCGAGCCGCTGCCGGTCATCTTCAAAGGGAGGCAGGGAGAAGCGCCCGGTTTCGATGACCTCATTCCGTTAAGCGTTCCCATGATGGTAACCGACCGCGTCCTCGGCGTATTGACAGTGTTTGTCAAGCAGCCGTCGCCCCCGGCCGACCAGCGCCGGTTTCTCTATGTTTTCAGCTCCATCGTATCGTCGGTCGTCGATCATGGGTATGTCACCCTGCAGGCGCGTCAGCAGGCGAAGACCGACAGCCTGACCGGCATCGCCAATCACCGTCACTTTCATGAGACCCTCGACCGGGAGATCTCGCGGGCGAACCGGCATAAAAGCGTTTTTACGCTTGTCCTGCTTGATATTGACAATTTTAAAAGAGTCAACGACACGCACGGTCATCAGGTGGGGGACGCCGTTCTTGTCGATGTGACCCGCAGGATCATGGCCATGATCCGCGCCGGCGACGTCCTGTCGCGTTACGGCGGCGAGGAGTTCGGCCTCATCCTTCCCGATACCGACCTCGCCGGTGCGGAGGCGCTAGCCGACCGCATCCGCAGGGCGATCGCTTCGCATCCGTTCACTTTTGCGCAACGGGAGATCGGCTACACGGTAAGCGTCGGCCTGGCGGTCTACCGGGGGAGCGAAGCTGCCGGCAAAGATTGTTTGATCGCCGCCGCCGACCGGGCGCTCTACGATTCCAAAGAACGGGGAAAAAACCGTCTTTCCATCGGTACGATTGATCTATGAACCCGGCGACGGTCGCTTCGAGCGCGGCGGTCTGGTGGTACAGCACGCTTCTTGATTTCGTTCGGGTGGTGCTTTCGCCGCTTTGGCGCGCTGCGGGCGTGAACGGCGGATGGGACCTTGACATGAGGCAGAAGCTGCCTTCGCCGGTGCGCGATTTCCGCGGAAGACGGGTCGTCTGGCTTCATGCGGCCTCGATGGGTGAAGCGAAATTGCTGATCAAATTCCAGGCGATGCTCAGACAACGGCACGATGAGGACCTGTACCTCGTGACGGCGACGACGCGGAGCGGCGTGTCGTACCTCGAAAAAAACCGGCAATCAACCTTTTGCGCGATCGGGTTCCAGCCGATCGATACCATGTCGCTCGTATCGCGGATTATCGATCACTATGAAGTGAAGCGTCTCTGGTTGATGGAGACGGAGCTCTGGCCTTCGCTGCTTCGGGTATGTGTCCGGAGGTGCATTCCGGTGGGGGTAGTCAATGGCCGCATCGAACCCGATTCGTTGCGATGGTACCGGAGACTCAAATGGCTCATATCGCCTCTTCTCAGGCAGATCGATCTTGTCCTTGCGCAGAGCGACGAGTACGCTGAGCGGTTTATTGAATTGGGGGTACGGAAAGATGCGGTCCGCGTTGTGGGCAACATCAAGGGACATATCCGCATCGAACGGCCGCAGAGAAAAGAGTGGCTTGCGGTGCGCCGCGGGCTCAATATCGATGATGAGGCGTTCGTGGTCACGGCGGGCTGCATGCACGCCGGGGAGGGCGCCGTACTGCGCGCCTTCTTTTCGCGGATGGAGCGTCGGGGATATCCCTGCAGACTGATCGTGGTGCCGCGCTACGGCGCCGAGGCGGCGTCGCTGGCCGATGAAATGGGCGGCACGGTGGTGCACCTCGAGGAAGCCCGGACATCGCGGCGGTGGGAGATCTGCGTGATCGAGAAGAGCGGGATACTTGACGATATGTACAAGGCGGCCGATGCGGCGGTCGTCGGCGGGACCTTTATTGACATCGGCGGGCACAACGTATGGGACGCGGCGTGTTTCGCCATACCGGTATTTTTCGGGCCGTATCATCACACCCAGCGGGAGAGCTGCGCGCTTCTGCAGCGGGCGGGCGTGGGTTTTACGGTTTCGAACGGCGATGAACTGGCGGATTGCATGTATGACGTTGTCAAGGCCTGCCCGAAGCGGTTTCTGGAAGACCAGGGCCGTTTTATCGAATCCACCAATAGAACGCGGTCGATCGTGGAGCCGCTGCTGCCGTGAACGAACGGATGACGATGCCGCCGAAGGTATATATTTTTTCAGGCAGCGACACGGTCGGCAAGGAGGCGGCGAGAAACGCCGCACAACGGGCCATCGCGACCGCGGCGCCGGCGCTGGTAAGGGAGACCTTCGACCCGGCGGACGAACCCTTCGGCGACTTTCTTCAGAAGGTCCTCACCCCGACCCTCTTCGGGGACGTACGACTGTTTTCGATCAATCATGCTGAATTACTGACCGACGGCGAGCTGGACGAACTCGACCGGCTTATCGCGGCGCTGCCCGACGATGCGTATCTGATTATTGACATAGGGGAAACGGGGAAGCGGAGAGGAACCAAGACCGACCCGTCCGTAAAACTTCATGCCGCCGACCGCAGCGGCAGGGAGGCGGACCGGTACGTTTACCGCCGTTTTCAGAAACCGCCCGATTACAAGGCGGCGCAGTGGCTTTATGAGAATGTTCGCGACTGGTGCGCACGGACGATCGAAAAAGCGGCCGCCGAACTGCTGGTCGATCTGGCGGGATACGATACCGCGGTCCTGCTGTCGGAGATCCGGAAGATCGACCT
>JAFGNB010000156.1 GCA_016927235.1 Chitinispirillaceae bacterium | reverse complement strand
CTTTCGGTCATTTCATTCTGAAGAATAATGTGTTTCGGCCTTTGGCCGTTCCTAGTATAATTTTTGTTCTTTCGCTCGGCCTCATTACAAAACTGAATATTTAGAGGTCCCCTTATGAAACGCATTTTTAAAAGGAAGGAAATGCCGGTTGAGCGAAGCGTTGCCATTCGATCAACACGACAACCTTTGGACCCGTTTTGAATTACCTGATGCCAACTGCATGACGCGCAATACATCCCGCAAAAAAAATATCCGGGATTCCACGATAGGCGCAGTTAACTTAAAGCATTGAAAAACAATTCAACCTCATTAAAACAGGCTTGAATTTTCGGCCGTGGTTATGGTACTATTCATGTTGGATATGGATATTTAAGCGATAAAGTAGTGAAGGGGTCTCTATGCAGGGAAGATATTTCTTATCTATTCTTTGCATTGTATTGTTCATTCCGCTTCCCTGCAGTGCCGGGAAAAAATCAAAACCGGTGCTGCTTGTCAGCCGTCCTATCGATGCCGGAGCCGTTGAAAAGGAATCAAAGTATCAGTGGTTGATAGCACTGATCGACCGGCAGGTACGGTTTAAACTCGAACCGGTCGTCGGACTTTCCACCGTCGATGAAACTGCACTCTCGGCAGTACTTCCCGCCCTGTACGACTACCGCACGCTCCTTGACGAAAAGGCATTCCGCGCCGTTGCCCCCAAAGTCGGCGCCACCCATCTGCTTGTCCAGAAATTCGAGGTGCTCCAGCATGAAAAGACGGTCAATTATTATGCGGAGCTCATTACCCCTCCCGGCCGTAGAATCGTCGCACAAACCGAAAAGGATATCCCCTTCGACAGGGTCTCCGGCGGCATCGATTCCTGTATGGGAATATTACTGACGCAACTGGGCATCCGGCTGTCAAGCGATGCCGACCGTTTTCTTCATTTGCCCGTGACCGGTGCGTCATTCCGCTCCATCAGGGGGCTCGGCGAACTTTTCCTTAAGGAGCACGATACCGCTTTCAGCCGGAAGACGCTCGGGAACGAATATGAAAAAATCATTAAAAAAGACCCTTTCATGCTCCTGGCGAATTATGCCGGAGGGCTCCTTTTTTTCCGCATGAAGGAATACGACAAAGCCGCCCGTTATCTCAAGGAGTTGCTCGATCTGTCGCCGAACCAGACCTCGCTCTACCTCACCCTTGCACAGAGTTACCGTTTCGGCGGCAACTACAATGAAGCGCTGCAGGTAGCACTATTGTGCGAACAAAGCCGTCTTAAAACCGTTCCTTACCTGCTTGAAAAGGCGCTTGCGCTGGAGGGGTTGCGACAGGAGTCAATGGCCTTTGCGGTGCATCAACAGATTTTAATGCTTGAACCGAACCAGCCCGTATCGCTGCTGTTCATGGCACACACGCGCAACAACGAGCGAAAATATGCCGAAGGGAAATCATTCGCCGAGAAACTGCTTGAATACGATCGAGACAATGCGCTGGGCCATTATGAGCTCGGACGTGCTTATTTCAATCTGGGCGATT
Source organism: Chitinispirillaceae bacterium (assembly GCA_016927235.1). GTDB lineage: Bacteria > Fibrobacterota > Chitinivibrionia > Chitinivibrionales > Chitinispirillaceae > JAFGNB01. The sequence goes on along the minus strand of JAFGNB010000156.1, from coordinate 8,075 downwards.
ATCCGAAAGCGCAAAAAGCGCTCGCTTCAGCGGAGCGCTTTCAACCTGACGATCCGTCGATCCAGGAACTTCTCGGCGATCTTTCAATGGTTAACCGTCAATTCGAGAAGGCGAACGGTCACTATCAGCGGGCAAGCACGATCCGGCCGCGCGAACTGGATCTTTTTCTGAAAACCGCAGCAGCGCTCGAAGCTGCCGGTAAAAAGGCCGAAGCACTCACGCTCTGCTACGGTATCGCCGACCGTTTCCCTTCAAAAACGCAGCTGCGACGCCAGATCGGCATGCTCGAATACGCAAACGGCATGCTCGACAGCGCATGCCGCTCTCTCACCATGTATCTCGCCACCAAACCCGACGACGGCGAGGTACTCCGGCTTTTGGGCGATGCATATTTACAAAAAAAAATTTACCGGAAGGCGCAGGACTATTTTAAGAAAGCAATTCCTTTAATCAACGACAAAATCACCTGCAGGCTCTCCCTGGCGGATATCGAACTGCGGCAAAAGAATCACCAGACTGCGGTGCGGCTGCTGCGGGGCATCATCGCCGAAAAACCGATTAGGGAAGCCCATCGGATGATGGGCGACGCGTTGCTTTTCACCGGGAAAAAGAATGATGCGCTCAAGGAATACCGTACCGAACGGGAATTACACGGAGACAATGCTTCACTACAGGAGAAAATCGCCCTCTTGCACTATGAACTCGGTTTTTATATCCCGGCAAAAAAGGAATTCGAACACCTGGTCAGGCTTTCGCCGAAACATGCAGGTGCACATTACTACCTGGCATTGCTCGCCCTGCGTTCGGGGAACCCGGCCGCCGCCGGCGCTTTCCTGAGCAACGCCGAAGAGCTAGGTAAGGGAACCGTGGAAATTTATTATGAGGCGGGAACGCTTTTTAGCGAGAAAAAGGCTCATGAAAATGCGATCAAGGCTTTCACCCGTTGCCTGGCGCTTTCCCCCGACCATGAACCGGCACTTCGTGATCTCGCCGATGTTTCCCTCGCCGTCGGCAACGATACTGCGGCAGCCGCCATTAATGTCCGGCTTTTCAACAAGAACAACAAAGCATATGCATCCCGTCTGGCCGAGGCAGGTCATCTTTATCTGAAACACAACCGGGAATCGTCCGCTGCAGCGGCGTACCGACGTTTTCTTGATAAAGGGTTCTCCGATTTTTCGGTGAATGCAGGTTATGCCTCAATTCTCTACCAAAAGAAAGAGTATAAAAAGGTCATTCCGTTATTGGAGAATCTCAGCGGCGACTTCGCACGCCAGGAACGTAACCTCCTCATGCTCGCAGATGCCTACTGTCAAACCGGCCAGTACGCGAAAGCGCTTCCCTGGCTTGCCAAGCTGCGCCAGATAACCACCGCCAATCCGCTCGAGGCGCGTCTATCCGCACAGGCAAGCGAAAAAACCGGCGATACCGTCACCGCCATAGCCATGTACGTCCGTCTGCTCTCCTTTCCCCCCGACGCCCGGCATACCGAAGAAGCGTATCATCTCGGCACCCTTTACGAAGCAAAAAAACTCGTCGAGAATGCGATTACCCGGTACGAAAAGAATCTCACCGAAAGCCCCGATGATCTGCGCTCGCATGAACGGCTCGGCCGTATCTACCTGCAGCGCAACGACCTGCCGAACGCTCGGCGCGTTCTCGAAACCGCGCTTTCTTTTCCTCATGTAACTGCAGAGATCCAGAAAATGCTCGCGCAAACCTACACGGCCTCGAATAACATGTCCAAAGCGGCCGGCCTTTACGCCATCTACCTTTCCCGCGTGAAAGACGACCATGCGGCGTGGAAAGAGCTCGCATTAATCTACTACTCCCAAAACAAATTCACCGAAGCGATCAAACCGCTCAAGCAGGTCACCGCACTGCAACCGAATGATTTTGACGGGTGGTATAAACTCGGCGCCGCATTCGTCGCCATCGAGAACTTTACCGCAGCCATCGCACCGCTCGGTCGCGCCCGCGCACTCAATCCAAAGAGCATCCCGGCGATAGAACTCCTGGCGCGCTGTTATCGGCGCAATAAAGAGACGAGTACCCTTACGAACTTATTGCGCGAATGGATCGCCGTCGATCCGCGGCGATACGACATCAAGATGGAAATCGGCTCAATCCTCCTTGATGAAAAAGAGATCGACGAAGCGATAGTCATGTTGAATCAGGCTGTCCGGTTCATCCCGTCGGAAGCGAAGCCGCATCTATTGCTGGCAAAGGCATACGAGCTTCAGGAAAACGACAGCCTTCGGTTTGCGCATTTGTCGGAGGCACTTAAATTCGGTTCAGGCGACTGGGAAACCCATTTTCAACTTGCCCGTTATTACCTAGCGAAAAAGCGCGAAAACGATGCCGAGCGACACCTTAAACAGGTCGTCGCAATCAATCCCGCTTTTGCGCGTGCGCACTTTGAATACGGTTCACTTCTGAATGCCCGCGGTGACTTCGCCGCAGCGGACACTCAGTTCCGCCTCGCCGTTGAAACCGAATCCGGGAATGCACTCTTCCGTTCCATGCTTGCCTATACCGAATGCATGACCGGCAATGCACGGGCGGCGATAACGCAGATTTCCGATCCCATCATCACCAACTCAACCGATCCGCAGGTTTTCTACTGGGCCGGCAACACCTACAAGCAATGTTCCCGAAAAGAGGATGCACGGGAATCGTACCAAAAGGCACTTGATCTCGATAACTCATGCGCGGTCTGCCTTGAATCGCTGGGCGACCTGTTCATGGAGGGGCTCCATTTCAAGGAGGCTGCAAACCACTACTTCAAAGCCTGGGAGAAGGGCGGCTACAATGCGAAACGAGTTTACAAACTGGGTAATGCCCTCCTCTATGACCGCAAATATACGGAAGCGAAAGACTTTTTTGAAACCATTCTCAACAAAGACAACGATCATGATGACGCAAAATACCGTCTCGCGGTCGCCTACTGTGAACTGGGCCAGATACATAAGGCCCGCGAGCTGATTGCAACGTTTCATGGAACCGGTACTCCATGGATGCAGCTTGCACAGGGAAAAATCTATGAAAAAGAGGGCAATTACGACGCAGCGTTCGTCGCGTACACCATAGCAAAAAAAATCAACGCCGACCACCCCGAGGTCGCGTACGGTCTGGGGACTATTTTCATGCAACGTAAGGAGTACGACAGCGCCGTCATATACCTTTCATCGGCATCCGCGGCGGACACCCTCAACATGCAGGCCATGATGCACCTGGGGGCCGTTTTCGAGCATCTGGGCGATCCTGCCGCAGCCACCCAGTATTATCTTGAAGTCGATAAGAAATATCCCTGGTTTCCCGAGGTGCAGCTGCGAATCGCCAGAATCAAATCAGCGCAGAAAGCGCACGAGACGGCGCTGCGCTACCTCAAGCGCGGCATCGACTACCAGCCGTCGGACACCAGCCTCTATCTCATGGCGGGAATGGAAAACGCGATACTTGACAATAACAAAGAAGCGCTTGAATACTTCAAACAGGCGCTTAAAAAGGGAAAGGGAAAACCGATTGAAGCTTTCCGGCATATCGGGAACATCTATTACGACAAACTGGCCGATATGAAAAAAGCAAAGGACTATTATAAAAAATACCTGAAAGCCGGCGGGAGCACCCCCGAAGTCGCTGAACGGCTGGCGGGAATATAAATCAAGACTCCCGCAACGACAAGGCGGAGCGGGGACCGCCTCTATAACATACCTTCATCGACAGTGAAAGAATTTTCTATTGATAAGGAAGCTGCTCGCCATCCTTCCCCAATGCCCTCTTTTAATGAAGCGCAACAGGACTGACGCTTCAACAGCCTTTTATCCCGACACTCTCCCCCATGTGTGCGTTAACCGCCCGGTCTAGATCCATTCTTTGCTTCTGACGGTGTAATTAATCATTTTGTAGATTCTTAAATACCCGTGCCTAGCTGTTTTCTATGACTCGTTTTCAATTGAGAAGATCGGTGTGGCGTCGGCGATGAGCAGCAGATAAGCCAATGATAAAAAACTTTTTTACTCTGATGCGCATTAGAAGGTATATTCGAACAATCTTTTTTCATTGCCCCTTTTCAACGGAGAGGCCTCTACGATATGAAATCGATCCGGATCGAACGCGCACTGCTGAGTGTTTCCGATAAAACCGGCATACTGGATTTTGCACGAAAGCTCGTCGACACGGGTATTGAGATTCTTTCAACCGGCGGCACTTCCAAAATGCTCGGTGGCAACAGCATACCCGTTCTCTCTGTGGATGCCTTCACCGGTCATCCTGAAATAATGGATGGGAGGGTTAAAACACTGCACCCGAAGGTGCATGGTGGAATTCTGGCCCTCCGCGATAATCCGCTCCATCAAGAGCAGATGAAAAAGAACAGTATCAAGCCGATTGATCTGGTCGCCGTCAATCTTTACCCTTTCCGGCAAACCATTGCACGGATTGATGTTACCATTGAAGAGGCGATAGAGAACATTGATATAGGTGGGCCGGCCATGGTACGCAGCGCTGCAAAAAATTACGCATGGGTTGTTATCGTTGTTGATCCGGCTGATTATCATTCGATTATCGATGAGCTGTCGGTTAAAAATATGATTTCTCTTGAAACAAGAAAAAAACTTGCAGTAAAGGCATTCCGGCATACCGCCGACTATGATACGGCCATAAGTAACTATCTCTCAAAGGCTTTCCTGTAATGAATGGGAGTGAATTGGCGTAGTGGTTCGGAATGCCGTTAACGGGTTGACCGGTTTATGTTATTTAAACATTGATTATATTTTATTACAAAAACAAAAGAGTAAAACGGAGGGCTCCCGGTTTCACGGAGCGGGGTAGCCTTAAGGAAAAGGGAAACAGAAGAACTATGTCAAAACATCTGGTAATTGTCGAATCACCGGCAAAATGTAAAACGATCTCAAAATATCTGGGAAAAGATTTTGCTATCCGTGCAACCATGGGCCATATCATCGATCTGCCCGAAAAAGAACTGGGGGTTGATATCGATCATGATTTTAAACCGAAATATACCACATCAAAGGGGAAACGGCGTATCATCAAGGCATTGAAAGAGGAGTCCGCGAATGTTGACGACGTTTATCTCGCCCCTGATCCCGACCGTGAAGGTGAGGCAATTGCCTGGCATGTCTCGGAATCGATAAAAAATACCCGTATTCCCATAAAACGGGTTATGTTCAACGAGATTACCAAGCGCGCCGTTCTGACGGCATTCGAACACCCGAAAGAGATCGACATGAATAAGGTTAATGCGCAGCAGGCGCGCAGGATACTTGATCGGATTGTCGGCTATCAGATTTCACCGATACTCTGGCGAACCGTATTCCGCGGTCTGAGTGCAGGCAGGGTGCAATCGGTCGCATTGCGACTGATCTGCGAACGTGAAGAAGCCATTCGCGCTTTTACAAAAACCGAATACTGGTCGATTATCGGGCAATTTAATTATCAGGGCACACAATTCAGTGCGAAAATCATTTCAGTGGACGGAAAAAAAGGCGATAATGAACACCCCCTTATCCCTGATTCCGCCTCCGCAAGGGCGATTGTCGAGCGTGTCCGTGATAAAACCTTTTCGGTTATTGATGTTGTCCGCAATGAAAAATTGCGAAAACCCTATCCCCCTTTTATTACCAGCACGCTCCAACAGGAAGCAGCACGTAAACTCGGCTTCTCCGCCGCAAAAACCATGTTGGTGGCCCAGCAGCTCTATGAAGGCCTGGAACTTGGTGTCCATGGATCGCTCGGACTCATTACCTATATGCGCACCGATTCGACACGCATCGCACAGGAGGCCATGAGCGATGCACGGAATGTTATAAGAACGCTTTTCGACGAACGGCATCTTCCCCCCTCACCCCGTTTTTACGGCAGGTCAAAAAACGCTCAGGATGCCCATGAAGCGATCAGGCCGTCGCAGGTCAACTTCGACTTCGCTCCGTCGAAAGTGAAGGAGTTTCTTACAAAAGACCAGTTTAATCTCTATGAATTGATCTGGAAACGGTTTCTTGCTTCACAGATGGAAAATGCCGTCTTCAATGCGACCAGGGTCGATTCCATCGCCGACAACTGCATTTTCCGCACCACCGGATCCGTCATGAAATTCGACGGTTTTCTCGCGCTGTATGACGAAACCGTCGAGGACGGTTCGGAAAACAGCGAAGGTGCGAACGAGCGGCTGCCCGATCTGCAGGTCGGGAGTCGTCCGACACTTGTTGAACTTTCGGAAAAACAGCATTTTACCCAACCGCCGCCGCGCTACTCGGAGGCCTCCCTCGTTCGCGAGCTGGAAGATAAAGGCATCGGCCGTCCCAGTACGTACGCACAGATCATCGATACGCTCAAGCGGCGTAAATACGTCATTGTGGAACAGCGCCGCTTCGTTCCTTCGGAGGTCGGATTCATGGTGAAAAACATCCTTGTGAAGGAATTCCCGAACGTGTTCGATGTGGGATTTACCGCCGAAATGGAACTTTCTTTAGACAAAGTGGAAACCGGCGACGCCGACTGGGTGATGGTGCTCAAAAATTTTTATCACCCGTTCGCCGACCGCCTCAACAGCGTACGCGGCTGCATCAAAGACCTACGCGCGCAGAACCAGGAGATAACCGACCGTATCTGCCCTGAGTGCGGCAAACATCCTCTCGTCATCAAATGGAGCCGCAACGGGAAGTTCCTGGCATGCCAAGGTTTCCCTTCGTGTAAATATACCGAGCCGCTCGAAAAAACCACGGTCACCCCCAGCAGCGAGATCTGCGACCGGTGCGGCGCTCCGATGGTGGTGCTGTCGATCAACGGCAACCGTTTTCTCGGCTGTTCCAAATATCCTGAATGCAAAAATACCCGGTCGCTCTCGACGGGGGTCCACTGCCCGCAGCCGGGTTGCACCGGGCAGATGGTCGAACGAAAAACGCGCAGGGGAAAAATCTTTTACGGCTGCAGTACCTACCCGAAATGCTCCTTCGCGACCTGGGACAGGCCGATTGATAAAAAATGCCCTCAGTGCGGCTACCCTATGCTCGTCTTCCGCGATTCAAAGCGCCGGGGCGCTTTTCTGAGATGCCCGTCGTGCAGATTCGAGGAGCCGCAGCAGACGGAAAGCGTTGTTGCCGGGGCACCGGCTGCGAATTTTTAACCGGATAGCGAAGGCTCCATCCCGTCGGTATGACCGATAACCAATGCGACGCCGTTGCCGTGATCGGTGCGGGGCTTGCAGGGTGTGAAGCGGCACTGGTGCTGTCGCGCCTTCGAATCCCGGTGGCGCTTTATGAGGCACGGCCCCATCGCATGACCCCCGCGCACACTACCGCACTTCCAGCGGAACTGGTCTGTTCGAATTCCTTCAAATCGTCGGTAATGCCTTCAGCGCACGGATTGCTTAAAGCGGAGTTGCGCGTGCTCGAAAGTCCGCTGCTCGCAGCGGCAACCGATACGGCGCTTCCCGCAGGAAAGGCGCTTGCAGTCGACCGTGAACGGTTTTCGCTGCGAATTAAGGAACGAATCACGGCGACGCCGCTTATTACCTATATCAATAATGAGATGGAAGCGCCCCCCTCCTGCCACCGTTATTGCATCATTGCCGCCGGTCCTCTTGCATCCGAAAAACTCACTTCCTGGCTGCAACAGACCTTTTCCACCGACGCTCTCCATTTCTACGACGCAATCGCCCCGATCGTCGCGTCGGACTCGATCGACCACTCGATTGCGTTCACCGCATCGCGGTGGAAAAGAGGTGAAGGCGACTATCTTAACTGTCCGTTTTCCGAGGCTGAATACCGCCTTTTTTACGACGCACTGCGAAAAGCCGATCAGGTGACCGCCCGCGAGTTCGAAGCGGTACGTTTCTTTGAATCATGTCTTCCGATCGAAGTCGCAGCGAAGCGGGGGTACCGGGCGCTCGCTTTCGGCCCACTGCGGCCCGTAGGAATCACCGATCCGCGCACCGGGAAACGACCTTTTGCTGTCTGTCAATTACGACGCGAGCGTGTATCGGGGGAAAGCTACAATCTGGTCGGTTGCCAGACCCGTCTCACCGTCGGCGAACAGCAACGCGTTTTCCGTCTCGT
>JAFGNB010000155.1 GCA_016927235.1 Chitinispirillaceae bacterium | reverse complement strand
GAAATCGATGGTCCGGTTGAGGCAGCGCAGCAGCGATGTCTTCCCCGACTGGGCCGGACCGATGATGCCGAATATCTCGTTGCGGCGGATGTCGAACGAGATGCCGTGGATCACCTCGTTGCTTCCGTAAGAGAGACGAAGGTCGCTGACGGCGATGGTTGTCTGAAGCGTAGCCATTGTTTCACCACTTTTTCCTGTTGCGCATCCAGATGCGCAACCCGATCGCGCTTGCATTCACCATCAAAACGACGCCTAAAAGCACCACGGCCGTCGCATAGGAGATCGACTCCTTCACGTCGGGGACCTGCGTCGTGACGGTATAGAGGTGCATCGAAAGCGCCATGCACTGGTCGGTCAACTGATAGGGAAAGAAGTCGCCGCGCTTGACCGCCTTGTAGAACACCGCGCCGGTGAACATGATCGGAGCGGTTTCTCCGGCCGCGCGGCTCACCTGCAGGATGACGCCGGTCAGGATACCGCTGATGGAATTGGGCAGCACGACCGCCTTGATGGTTTGCCAGCGGGTCGCCCCCACGTTCCAGCACGCCTCCCGAAACGGCATGGGTACGGACGAGAGCGCTTCGCGGGTGCTTGCGATAATGACCGGAAGGGTCATGATGGCGAGGGTAAGCGATGCCGAGATGACCGAATACCCCAGTCGCGCGGCGTACACGAAGGCGCCCAGCCCGAAAAGGGCGTGGACGATGCTCGGGACGCCGGCGAGGTTGATGACCGCGAGGTTGATGAGCCGGTTGAGCCAGTTGTCTTTTGCATATTCGTTCAGATAGATTGCGGCAAGGACCCCGATGGGAGCGGCAATCGCAAGCGAAATGAACACCAGGTAGATCGTCCCGACGAGCGCGGGCCAGATGCCGCCCTCGCGCATTCCCCGCTTGGGCACTTCAACGAGAAATTCCCAGTTGAGCGACGGCGCCGCATGGCAGACGAGGTATCCGATAATGGTCACGAGAGGGACGATCATCAGGATCGCCATCGAAAAGAATACCCATCGGGCAATCTCCTGCAGCCGCTCTTTGTTTCTGACGAAGGAGTTCCGGGAAAATCGGACGGCCGCCGTCGGCTCCATAGCGTTCTATCTCCTTCTCACGCCGCGTATGACCATGTCGGCGGTGAGGTTGACGACAAAGGTGATGGCGAAGAGCAGGATTCCGGTAAGGAACAGAACCCGGTAGTGATCCGACCCGGCCGCCGCTTCGCCCAGTTCGGCGGCGACATTGGCCGTGAGCGTGCGCACCGAATCAAAGATGCCGTGGGGAATCTGCACCGAGTGACCGGTCGCCATAAGCACCGCCATGGTTTCACCGACCGCCCGCCCGACACCGAGGAGCACCGCGGCAAGCAGGCCGTTTTTTGCTGCCGGAAGCAGCACGCGCAGGATAAGCTGCCATTTCGTGGTTCCCATGGCGACGGCGGCCTCGCGGAACGAGTCGGGGACCGCCTTGAACGCGTCCTCGCCGATGGAAACAATGATCGGCACGCTCATCAACGCGAGAATGATGCTGCCGTTGAGCAGGTTGACGCCTACCGGCGTTCCGGTAACCGTCGTGATGAATTTACTGATGACCGTAAGGCCGATGAACCCCCAGACGACGCTCGGGATGGCGGCGAGCAGTTCGATGATCACCTTGAGGGTCTCTTTCTGGCGCGGACCGCAGAACTCTGAAATGTAAATTGCGGCGCCCAGCCCGAACGGCACCGCGATCGCCATGGCGAGGGTGGTCACGGTCATGGTACCGACGGTGAGGGCGAAGGTGCCGTAACGGACATTGGACATCGAGGTGGGGTACCACTTCGTACTGAAAAGGAATTCCCCGATATCGAAGCGCCCGCCGAAAAGCACCGGGATCGCTTCGCGGAAAACGAAGAAGAATATGGCGAGCACGAAGATGACGGCGCTCACGCCGCAGAAGCGGATGAGCGCCTCGAGCGCCCGCTCGCCGGCAACGGCCCAGCGGGGGCGCGACGGTCTTTTCCCGCCCGGCAATCGGGCCGGCGGAGTATCCGGCGTCGGTGTTGTCGTCATTGTCCGCCGTTTCTCGTTATGTCGGCCGTAGTCAATTTACGGATGCAGGCGTCGTTATCGGCACATATCCGTTTTCCTGCAGGATTTTCTGCCCCGCGGACGACACGATCCAGTCGATGTACCGTTTTACCGCCCCCTCCGGTTCCCCGAGCGTGTACATAAGGAGCGAACGGGCGAGCGGGTAGGATTTGTTGACCGTATTTTCAACCGTCGGAGAAAAACTTCCTGCGTCGGTTTTAATGCTAAGCATTGCAACGCTTTCGGTCGCATATCCCATGCCGCTGTAACCGATCGCGGTCTTGGTGCTGCCGACCAGTTCGACGACCTCTTTGGAACCGTTCATGTCGAGCGATCCGAGTTTGAAATCCTTGTTGCCGAGAACGTGTTCCCGGAAAAATTCGTAGGTACCCGAACTGGATTGACGGCTCACCCTGACGATTTCGTCGTTTGAGACATCGGGGATTTTGACCCCGAGCTGAGACCATTTCGTAATGCCGCCCCCCTCGGAATAAATCTGTTTCAATTGATCGATGGTAATCTCTTCAAGGGGATTGTCTTTATGAATATACACCGCCATCGCGTCGAACCCGACGACGAACTCCTTGGGATCCTTGCCGGTATTCTTCTTCGCCAGTTCGGCCTCTTCCGGTTTGATATTGCGGCTGGCATTGGCGATATCGATCGTTCCGCGCTCGAGCGCCGCAATTCCCACTCCCGATCCGCCGCCCGACACTTCGACGTCGACGTCAGCGGCGACTCCGGCATACTCTTCAGCCCACGCCTGTGCGACATTGACCATGGTGTCGGAGCCTTTTACCTGAATGGTGGAACGTTCCTTCCCCTCAGTTTTGCCCCCTTTTTTCCCGCAGTCGATCAGGAGTGCCAGGGAACAGAGGAGAAGGGTTGCGGTGAAGCGTAACGACCGCGGCCAGATTGATTGTCGATTAAGAAACATGCGGATACCTCCTATTCGGTTTCTGTTCCGATAATGGCATTGACAAGGTTGGTTACATGCGTTGTAATGAACTCGAACATTTTTTCGTACGCCTCCTCGACGGTTTTTTCATCCTCCCGGTGGAGCGAGGGAGCGGGGATCTCCCAGTCGAGATAGATCGTCTTGCGCGGTTCCCGGGGAAAAATTCCCTTGGCTTCAGAGGCGAACACGACGACTACCTGATAGTAATCCAGATTGGGTATCTGTGTGAGCGCCCGCGACGTTGTTGCAGACAGGTCGTACCCCTTCCTTTTCATGAAATCGATTGTCCGGCGGTCGACGGGTTTCGGATCGATGCCGGCGCTGGAAAAGATAAACCGTTGCCGGTTCAGTCCGTTGGCCACGGCCTCGGCGATCCGGCTGCGCATGGAATTGTGTTCATCGACAAAAAGCACCCTGAAGGCCTCGGTGCCGGGGTGCTTCTGATACTCCCCGGTGCAGAGATACAGCACCTCCATGCAGATATTGCGCGCCTGATCCGCAACGCGCTCGAAGCGGCGGATGATGTTGAAGACGGGCAGCGGCGTCTCACTGTTTTTGGTCGCGGCAAGAAGGTCGTTGATGCTTTCATCCCTGAGTGCGTCAACGGTTTCTTCGACGGCAAGCGCTTTTCTGGCGAGTTCGGGAGACTCGTCGATAAACGATTGAATCGCGTCATGAAACATGGCAATGGAGAGTTCAGCGAGTTTGACGATTCCGCTTCTGCACTCCTCTTCGGGCCAGCGTTCCATTTTCAGAATGTGACGCGCCATGCTTTCCGCATAGTCTCCCACCCGCTCGATCTCCATGTTGAGCTTGATCGCCGCATAGGCGAAACGAAGGGGGTGCGCCACCGGCTGCTGCCTGACGATGAACTCCAGACAGAGCCGGTCGATCTCTTTTTCTTTCTCGTCAATATACTGGTCGCGCAGGATGATGCCGTAAGCGAGGGTATGGTCGTGATCGAGGCAGGATTTTATGGAATCTTTCAACGATGTTTCGGTACAACGGGCCATCTCGATGATATGGTCACGGATCCTGTCCATATCCCGTTTGACCGATGCTTCATGCTGCAGGTACATACGTTTCGCCGCCTTTCCGGCGTGCCGCTTCCCGTGAAATGTGAGGAAACCGTAAGTTTAAATGCAATTCAAATATATATCGTATAAGAATGAATCTTCTATTAGAAAACGGTTAGCATCCATGAAGCGCACCGCAGGGGAGTGGGACCTCTGCTGGAAATCGGTGAGATCCTCCGGCAATGGCGGCATTCGCTCTTGTAACGCAGTCGGTGCTCATTACCTGCGGTCCGGGCGGGTCTCAGGTACGCTCGCCAGGCGATCGGCCGCGGTTCCCCGCCCCGCCGAACATCGCCATGGTCTTTGCGATTTCATCGAGCACCTCCTTCCGGGGAAGGCGAAGCTTCATCGTGAAACCGCCATTCGGCAATAAATGATATGGTTTTATTGAAAATTGATTCATTTCGGCTCAAATGGTATCTTTTTAAATGCAATTATTTCTTCCATCTTTCAAGAAGCGGATTATGACCCCGAAACGATTTTTTGACTGGCAGACGGCCGGCGGTGTCGACGACGTCATGCGGCTTGTCGATTGCCTTGAACGGGCTGATATTGCCTGGTGCGCCATAGGAGGAATCGCTGTCAACCACTGGGCGGAGGAGCCGATGGTCACCCGTGATGTCGACCTTGTTGTGGCAACGGGATCAGTGGACAAGGCGGTGAAACTGCTGGAAGAAGCCGGTTTTAAAGCCGAACGATTCCCCTGGTCCATAAATTTCTACGGTCAATCCAAAATCGGCATTCAGCTGAGTACCGAAGATTTCTACAAGGATTTTCCGCATCGTTCCGTCCCGGCGGATATCCACGGCATTCTCATGCGCGTCGCGTCGCTGGAAGATACCCTGCGGGGAAAAATGAAGGCGCTGAGCGATACTGAGAGAAGGCAAAGTAAAAAACTCAAAGATCTGGGCGATATCGCCCGGTTGGTGGAAAGTCATCCCCGTTTGTGGGAGATGCTTGACGAGGAGTTGAAGGGGATTATTGAGAAGCGGTGATGACGACGATTCACATTAGGGGACCTCTAAATATTCAGTTTTATAATGAGGCCGAGCGAAAGAACAAAAATTATACTAGGAACGGCCAAAGGCCGAAACACATTATTCTTCAGAATGAAATGACCGAAAG
>JAFGNB010000154.1 GCA_016927235.1 Chitinispirillaceae bacterium | reverse complement strand
GTGAGGCTGCGGCCGACGACAATGGCGAATTCGTCCTTGATAGGGCCGCGTGCCTGGGGAAGGGCGACGCCCTGCCCCACAAACGTCGACGCCGCTTCTTCGCGTTTCTGGATCTCATCCAACATGCTTTTCTGCTTGCGGATCCCGAGCGTTTTGCAGAGGACCTGCGTTAGTTCCTTGAACGCCTCGATCTTCTCGACCGCCTTGAGCTCGACGATCGTCGGCAGTACAAGATATTGTTCGAACGGCACCTCGGGGCCTCCTTAGACGATGGTTGCTGCGAAATAATTGATCAGCGATTCATTGCGAATCGAGCAGATGTTCCGTTTCACCATGACCGCCTTGAGCCGGCGGAGCTGCCTGATCCCTGTAACGGCATTTTCCAGCGGCGTCAATTTCTCGATCTGTTTGACATTACGGCCTTTACCTTTCAGATCGGCTATCACATCAGGAAAACTGTCGGCGCAGTCGGTAATGGATCGCCGGCGGTGTACTTTGAGCTGTGCGGCGACGACATGCAGGGGGAGTATCCGGTAGAGCCGGTAGAGCTGCTCGAAGACCGCCTCGCTTAACTTCTGCATTGAAACGCGATGCGCCGAAAAGTCGTCGCGCGCGGTATCGGTCTTGAGCGCGGATATATCGATAATGGAACGGAGAGAGACCGGCGCTCCATAATCCATATAAACGGCTCCATGGGTGCGTTTGAGAAAACGGGGGAGGAAGAGTGGAAGAAATGCACTGATATCGGCGCCGAAATAGAGCAGATTGCCAAGAAGTCTTTTCGGCAGTATGTTCGAACGCTTACGCCACATCTTTCCTTTCATCAGCATTGAAAACCACGGGACGTCGGGAGGACACTCATACGAGACCGCTATGGGAATATAGCGGACGTCGCGACTGAGATCTTTCGCCTGGCTGATAACCGACGCGGCCAGGATCCCGGATTTCATTTCGAGCATGGCGCCGCTGTAACTCCTCCCGCCCTCGGGAAACACGATCACGACATCGCCTTTTTCGATCATGGAAACGACATTGAAACAGAGATTGCGTATGTAATAGCGGTCGAAACCGGTATCACGCTCAACGGTAAAGGCGCCGTAGTTTATAAACCGCCGCCCGATCCAGGGCAATCCGGTCAGGTTATCGCCTGCGGCAAAGCGCAGGTTTTTAAATCCCAGCTGATGGAAAACATAGCCGAGAAAAAAATAGTCGATATGGCTGCGATGGGTTCCCACCAGCATTATCGGCCGGGTGCTCAATGAGGCGGCGTCAAGCTGCGGTCCGTCAATATGTATCGCGGTGAAGGTCGTTTCGAAAAAGGAACGAACACCTTTGATTGCAGAGGCTACCGCCTGATGATATGAAGTCATGGACACGCCTGTCAAGAGTTGTACGGCAATTTAAAAATAGGATATGAAGGGGTAAAAACCAAGGCGAAAATGAATACGGTGTGGAATGGAGGAGTACTGAACGCGTCAGGGTGAAAAACGGGGAGCGTTGTTGCTCCCCCTCAGTAGCGTTCCGGAGGGCCGGTGTCAGGCGACATCCTCTATGACATCGAGATCCTCGCTGTGAGCGCCGGTCGTTATCGCCGACTCCAGTTCAAAACTTTCGCCCTCAAGTTTCATCTGTTCGATCAAGTCTTCGCGTCCGATGACCTGGAGATGACGAACGCGCTTATACTCATTTCGGTGTTCCGGACAGTATTTCGGATAAATGTATTGCCGCGGATAAATTTTCACTTCGAATTGATGGTCGCACCCTTCGAGCGCACAATTCATCACCATGGTAACGACCTCGGTATAGTTGTGCTTGAAGGTCTGATTTTTAATATTGACATCTTCAGGTTTGGTGCGTTTCCGGATACGGTACCGGTCTTGTCGATGTTCGGGGCAGTATTTCGATATATGAATCCCGAAAAAAATTTTACCGCATCCGGGGTATTGACACTTCTTTTCGCGTAATTTCTGACGTCGACGCGATTTGGGTAACTGCATTATGGCTCCTTTAAGAGGAAAAGGCATTGACCCTGATGCTCACGATCAAAAGGGTATATGCCGAAAAGTGAGTAAAATATATAGATAAAAGACAAAAAAAGCAATGTTTTTCGTAGTATTGCGGCGGGACCGGAATCGTCCCTGCGGGTGGTGATAATTCGTAACTTCAATTTTATCAATGAATTACAAAACGCATGCATTTAGGATTCCACCTCTATTTTTTATTCTGACCATTGACAGAGGTGATTCCCTTTCCGTCAACCATCCCGCTGCAATGCCGGGGTCGGCTGCCCCATCGGATCATTACCGGTTGCCGCATCACCAAGCATGATTCTCTTTTTTATCGGCGGTTCACCATATATCTTTAATTAATATAATCTTCGAATTGATTTTACACCCTTTCCGCACACAGGTTGCTCTGATGAAGTCATTGCAGCAGAATCGGGTGAGCGGGGGAAACCCCGAAACAGTTCTGATGCCAGAAGTGCTCGACCGATCGTGGGTCGAACGGGAACAGACGAGCCGGCTGCAGCCCCGTTCTGATTGCACGTTTGATTTTTCAAAGACACAACGTATTGATTCCGCAGGTGTTGGGTATATTCGGGCAATGCATCGACGTTACACACAGGCGGGAAGAAAACTTTTTCTCGCCAATATTGCTTCAGAGCACCTTGAAGCGTTGAAGAGCTTGCCGGCCGCGGAAACTGCCGGTGTGAAAAAAGAAGGCGATTTAATTGTTCTTCATGCCGCTGATTCATTTTTGCAATTTATGAACCAGGCAGTCGAGGCGCTTTCAGTCCTGGTGGAAATGCTCTACTGGGGGACGATCGGCATGCTCAAGAAACAGGATTTCAAACGTGGAGCTCTTGGCGAGCAGATGTATCAGCTCGGATTCAAGGCCGTCGGGATTGTGGGGCTGCTCTCGTTTCTCATCGGTGTCGTTTTGGCGCTTCAGAGTGCCATGCAGCTTCGGACTTACGGTGCAGGAATTTTTCTCGCACCGCTTATCGGCATTACCATGGTCCGTGAAATGGGGCCGCTTCTTACCGCAATTATTCTCGCCGGTCGTACCGGGAGCGCAACCACCGCAGAAATCGCCACGATGGGGGTAAGTGAAGAGATTGATGCGCTTAAAACCATGGGGATCAATCCGATACAGTTTGTCGTCGTACCAAAATTCTGGGCGATCACCATTACCATGCCCCTTCTTACGATAATTGCGACCGCTGCAGGTATTCTGGGCGGGTATCTGATCGCGGTTTTTTACCTTGATCTAGCGCCGAACCTGTTTATCAGTGAACTAAGCAAGCATCTCCATTTCAATGACGTCAATGCAGGATTTATCAAATCAGTGATATTCTCCTGGCTGATCATCTGGATCGGCTCATTTTACGGTCTGCGGGTCAGAGGAGGTGCTGAGGCTGTCGGCAAGGAGACCACGGCGAGTGTGGTCACGGGGATTTTTATTATCATAATCGCTGATGCAATTTTTTCTTTTATACTTTAAAATAGCATTATGGAAACCCCGACGAAACCGGTGATAACAATAAAAAATCTTGTGGCAAAATACGGTGATCGTACCATTCTGAACGATATTTCAACCTCGTTGTATCCTTTGAAAATAACGGTCATTCTCGGACCTTCCGGGTGCGGTAAAAGCACGCTGATGAAATCGATTGTCGGCCTGCTCAAACCTGCTGCCGGTAACGTGCACATCTTCGATACAGAGATACTCGATCAGGACGATCCTCGAAGTATCGAGGTGCTTAAGAAGACAGGGGTTCTTTTTCAGAATGGAGCATTGCTCGGTTCGATTACCGTGGGAGAGAATGTCGCATTGCCGCTGCAAATGCACACGAGTTTGAGTGAACCGGTCATTGATGAAATTGTCAGGATGAAACTTAACCAGGTGGATCTTCCCAATGCCGTTGATCTTTACCCGAACGAGCTTTCCGGGGGGATGCGCAAACGGGCGGCGCTGGCGCGGGCGCTTGCGCTCGATCCGCCGCTTCTGTTCTGCGACGAACCGTCGGCCGGGCTCGATCCGGTGACCAGCGCCGGTCTTGACGATCTGCTGCTGCGGCTTCGTTCGACGCTCGGGATCACGATCATCGTGGTGACCCATGAACTGCTTTCGATCGATAAAATAGCCG
>JAFGNB010000153.1 GCA_016927235.1 Chitinispirillaceae bacterium | reverse complement strand
TAAGCCTTTTAACGTGGTTCGGCATGAAGAGGCTTACAATGTAGCGAATGTTATTGTATAGTCCAACTTGCTGAAAACCAACAAGACTCGAACATCATGGCGTGCGATATGCCGTTTGCTGGTCATGCAGGCGACAGCAGCGGGCCGGTAACAATAAACGTCATATTTTTCTAACAGATTATCATATGTATACTCAGCAACTTTTTGCGAATACCCATTCCTCCTTCCATTAAACACATTGCGGTTTATTGGAAATCTGCGGATCTGCCATTATTTCTCGTTTGTAAGATGTATACAATATGTCCCTCCACAAGATGACTGTTTATTCTCAACGGTCTCTTTCAGTGCGGGCGATCGAACCAGTGAACTTGATTTGTATTGAAAAAAAGCAACCTAATGTATAATATTAAGCTTCGAGGTTATCATCCTTACGGACACACTCAAATGAATCCTTATTCGATTCCATCGTTAATATGCCTGTTCGCCATGCCGCTTCTGGGAGCCTTTATATATTCCCGCAACCGGCAGTCGCAGGTCAACCGGTTGTTTTTTCTTCTTACCGTAACGATTTCATACTGGGCCTTTACCGAATTCAACCTTCGTCAGGCGGAGTCGTACACAACCGCACTTTTCTGGACCAGGGCGGGATGTTTTAAAGTCATGTTGAGCCCTCTGCTGATTCATTTCATCCTTGCGTATATCGATAAATGGAGGGAGTACGACAAACTGAAGGCCGTCTGCTTTATCTACTTTCCCGTAATAGGGCTGGGGGCGGTTGATCTTTTTACCGGATCGATCAACGGTTTTCCCATAAAAGGAGCGTGGGGATGGACTATCGGGGAACCGGTTTACCCCGCACTTTTCATCTTTTATCTTGCATGGAAAACAACGGCGATCGCATTCGTTGCAAAAGAGACGAAATCCTTTCTGAAAAAAGCGAAGCCGCATGAAAAAAAATCCTTCCGTCTTTTTTTCTATGGTGTAATCGTCGCAATAATCCTCGGGGTCGCACTGGGCGCAATACGGACCGGATTTCCGGATATGTCGATCGCCGCCGCATTGCTTTTTTCATTGTACCTTGGTTTCGTCATCTGGAAGTATGACCTGTTCCTCTCCCCATCCGACACTGCGGATGACATCATCAATCTTATGGGCGACGGCCTTATTCTCGCAGGAACCCGTAACCGGATTGTTCGCGTCAATCGTGCTTTGCTCAAACTGACCGGCTATCATGAAAAAGAAATCATCGGAGAAAACATATCGCGGTTGATTAGTGATGCTTCATTGCCGGTCACTCACGGGGAAAAAAATGAAACTATCGATTCCAGAGAGGGTCGGCTTGTTTCCAGGTCCGGCCGTTCGATACCGGTGCTTCTGTCGCAGGCGACAGTGTACAATAAAGGAAACATGCCGCTGGCATTGGTAATCGTGGCGAAAGACCTCACGTTTTGGCATAAAGCCAGGGAGGAATTCGCGAGGGCCGAGAAACTCGAATCCTACGAATTCATCATCAGGAGCATCGTCCATGACTTCAACAACCTCCTCGCATCGATTTCAGCGCATCTTTTTGTCGCTGATAAACTGGAAACGCTTCCCGAATCGACACGCAATAATCTCGAAAATGCCGAAAAAGCAGCGTATGTCGCGGCGAATCTCACACGGCGTCTTGGGCTGTACGCAAAAGCAAACGCTCTTGAAAAATCCGTCTGTACCATCAGGGAAATCATCAATGAATCGGCTGAACTCGTGCTCAAAGGCACTTCGATCCGTTTCGAATTGATTTCGGGCAGCTACGTATGGCCGGTTAACGTCGACCGCTACCGTATGGTCCAGGTATTCATCAACCTTTTCATCAATGCCAGACAGGCTATGTGCGATGAAGCAGGGATGATAACCGTCCGGTGCGATAACCATCGTAATGATGCGGGGAAGGATTTCGTTAAAATAACGGTATGTGATGAAGGAGAGGGTATTCCCGTCGGTATCGCCGACAAGGTATTCGAGCCTTTTTTTACAACAAAGCCGCAGGGAACCGGACTAGGTCTTTCCATTGTCAAAAATATCGTCGAATCACATGGCGGAACTGTTACCGTGGTATCTCGGCGGAATACCGGCACCACCTTCATCATACTTCTGCCCAAAGCGAAAAGCATCGAGGAAACGTCTATTCCCGTTTACGCTTGCGGAGAAAAAATGCATTCGGGAAGGATCCTTTTAATGGATGCCGACGATTCGTTCAGGTCGATATTTTCGACAATTCTCTGTCGATTCGGCCTTACGGTCGAACAGGTGAAAACCGGCTCTGAAGCGATAGAACGTATTATAAGCGCAAAAGCGGAAGGCGCCTCGTTCGATTGCGCAATTCTCGATCTTATCGTTCCGGCGGGTATCGGCGCACTGCAGGCGATACGTCGTATACGTGAGATAGATCCCGCAATAAAAACGGTACTCACGAGCGGACACGCCGACCACCCCGCTGTTGGTGATTACGGACGATACGGCTTCGATGCAGTTCTGAAAAAGCCGTTCAGTTTTACCGATGTACATATTGCGCTCTCGTCGCTGTTCGGGGAGAAGGTCGGGGGGTAAAAAGTATGGAAACCTTTTTTTGATGCATACGGTCAGAGGTGAAGCGATCCGTCCCGAGTAACCGCAGTGTTGGAACTCGTACAATTCCCGCCACGTTACCAAATCGAACCTGTCTTTCGCTCCGCCCGGCGGGACCGGAACGGACTTCACGCAGCCACCGAACCGCTACCGGTCCACGTTATCTTTCCTCCAGCGCATATACCATTGTCGAAAGCTGCGCCGCCCGCTCCGGCGATAGTCATCCGGTAGAGCGCCTCGATCGATTTCGTTCTATCCTGATACGTCCCCCTGCTCAACATCCACAGGATTATTAATTGTCTATGTCCGTTTAGCTTAACCCGTGTCCGTTTTTTCTTCTATCGATCTTGCTGCTAACATAGCGGCCTTGCAGACACGGTAATTATTTTCTTTTCTTCTTCATAAACCCTTTCATCAAAGGAGGAACGGATGAAATCTTCCCTCGCGATTTTCTTTCTGTGCTTTTTCGTTTTGGTAGTGCCGTGTGAGAGCGTGGGTGTCGCTCAACAGGCGCAGATTCAGGCTGATACGCTGTCC
Organism: Chitinispirillaceae bacterium; assembly: GCA_016927235.1. Classification (GTDB taxonomy): domain Bacteria; phylum Fibrobacterota; class Chitinivibrionia; order Chitinivibrionales; family Chitinispirillaceae; genus JAFGNB01. The sequence goes on along the minus strand of JAFGNB010000153.1, from coordinate 1,532 downwards.
TCGGATACTGGTATGTTAAAAGATAAATATCCCGTGTTGTGGAAACATATAAGTGAAGATCCGAAAATAATAGGCCTGAAGGGGGAGCGAAAGAATCGGGAGATTGTCAGGAAACTGAAAAAGATGACGCGTGGAAGTCCGGCAGTAGCGGAGAAAATGAACGGGAGTATCTATTCCGAGAACATTTATATAGAAAAGAAAGCGAAATTGGATATAGCGCGGGGCAAGCTTGTGATTAATCCGTATCATACGAACTACATCTATGCCGATAGAATTTATGACCCTTCCCCTGATCTGAAACACCGCCATTTCCGGGGAGCGTTGAAATGGCAGATCAGCGTCCAGGCTCCCGTTCTGACATGGAAATATCCTCATACGGGGGTATTCGCCGCTTTCACCAACCGTGCGACGTTCGATGTAGCGAACAAAGATGATTCCCGGCCGGTTACCCATAAGACGTTCATGCCGGAACTGTTCTTTCGATACGATTTCCTTCCGGTGGCCGAGTTGCTGGGAAATTACCGTATCGGAATCGATCAGATTACTCTGCAGGTGGGTGCTCAGCATGAATCCAACGGAGGCGTGAAAGATTCCCTCTCATTGCTGGATTCAAGGAGCATCGGCTATAAACTCTACGGGCAGGCATGTCTTAAATTATTTAAATGTCCTGTGGATCCCATGTACCGGTACGTTCGGGAAGACCAGTATTCGCTCATGCTGAGCGCGCGCGGATTCAAGAGCTTTTCGGTCGAGCAGAATGAATCAATTGAAAAGTATATAGGGTATCTGGATCTCAATGCATCGTATGAATTCATTGTATTCAGAATACTCAAATGGCGTCCGGGCGTTGGAAAAATCGACGCATTCTTCGCTCCGGGCGGCAGTCTCGATGACCCCCATGTAAGTTATGCGATCGGACTGAGCTTCACGCCCCACATGTTTTCACTGAAAAGCAGGGGATACCGCTATCTGCCCAAACTCCCCTTGACTCCGTACGTACGGTTTTTTCAAGGGTACAACGAATATCTGTATTTCTACGATAAACGTACGACCGTCTGGGGATTCGGTTTGAAAATACGCAATTGATTTCCTGGCGCCCCTGCGCCCCGGTCCAAGGGGGTCCGTCCACCCCCTTGGAGATCCCCGGCCTTTACCGCTGCAGCGCCGATATTTGCTTATTCATTATCTCTTTTTTCACTATGCCGTGCCCCGACCGTGAGGGAGGGGGTTCATGGCGCCACCCGCGCCTCCTTACTTTTCTATTTTTTCATTATCCATTCTCCATTTATAGCCAACTCAAGTTTACGGAAGCGGGTGTGCCGACGCCCGCTCCCCGGGCAGGGGGCCGTCAGCAGCGCCGCTATTCGATTATTCGTTATTTCTTTTTTCGATATGCCGTGCCCCGACCGTGAGGGAGGGGGTACAGGGCGCCCCACGCGCATACTTACTTTTCTATTTTTTTCTTATTCAATCTCCATCGAGAGCCAACTCACGTTTACGGTAGCGGGCGTGCCGACGCCCGCGCCCCGGCC
>JAFGNB010000152.1 GCA_016927235.1 Chitinispirillaceae bacterium | reverse complement strand
GTAGGACGGATCCTCTCCGCGGCGGAGCCATTCGCGCTTCGATTCCTGCACCAGCCACAGACCCGTCAGGTTCTTGAGAAAACGGAACGTGCCCGACACCCCCCCCTCATTGGTAAAGTCGTCGGCGAGGCTCCGCACGTCGATGCACGGTTTCCGCAGTTCGGCGCCAAGGAGCGACCAGGTGCCGCAGCTGATATAGACAAAGTCGCTTTTCTCCGCAGGCACCGCGGCCACGGCGAGCGCCGTGTCGTGACACCCCGGTGCAATAACCGGCACGTTTCCGCTCAGACCGGTCTCCTCGGCCGTCTGCGGCAGAAGGTCGCCCAGTACGGTACCGGGTCCGACGATGCGTCCGAACAGGTGCGTCGGCAGGCCGAAGCGTTCAAGCATCGCTTTTGCCCACCTTTTTCTCCTCGGGTCATAGCACTGCGAGGTGGTCGCGATGCAGAACTCATTGACCCGTTTCCCGCACAGCCAGTAATTAAAAAGGTCGGGCATCATCAGGAGCCTGTGCGCATTGTCGATGAGCGGGGAGCCGCGCAGCGTAAGCGCGTAAAGCTGGTAGAGTGTGTTTATCGGCATGAACTGAAGGCCGGTGGTAGCGTAAATTTCGGCGCGGGGAACCCTGCCGAACGCCTTGGGCAGAATGCCGTGCGTCAGGCTGTCACGGTAATGATACGGATTGGCAAGCAGCAGGCCCTGTTTGTCAAGAAGTGCGAAATCCACGCCCCAGGTGTCAACGCCGATCCCGGCGATTCCGCCCCCCGCCGTAGAGGCGGCGAGCGCCATTCCGTGTTTGAGCTCCGACCATATCCGCAGGACGTCGGTGTGCAGGCCGTCGGGCAGTCGAACCGGCAGACTGGCGAAACGATGTACCCCGGCAATCCCGAGACGGCTGCCGTCATATGCACCGCGCATGACCCGGCCGCTCTCTGCGCCCAGATCGAGCGCAAGAAAGTTCAGCCTGCCGCTCATGTCAATTTTTTGCCGTACAGCGGCCCGTAGTTCGCGCAGGCGCGGAAGTCAGCCCCTTCCGGATCTTTGGTGCCGAACGAGGCCCATGCCGAAGGCCTGAACAGTTTTTCTTCCGGAACATTGTGCATATAGACCGGTATCCTGAGCATTGATGCGAGCGTGATGAGATCGGCGCCGATGTGACCGTAGCTTATCGCTCCGTGGTTCGCACCCCAGTTGTTCATGACCGAGTACACGTCCCGAAACGCGCCGCTGCCGGTAAGAACGGGCGCGAACCAGGTGGTCGGCCAGGAAGGGTTGGTCCGTTCGATGAGCGGACCGGCGATGTTTTTCTGCAACCCGACCGTGTGCCCTTCCGCGATCTGCAGAACGGGACCAAGACCTCTGACGAGATTGACACGCGACATGGTAACCGGCATGCCTCCTTGTGTTTCAAACATGGAGGAAAAACCGCCGCCGCGGAAATATTCGACGATTGCCGGGCAGAACAACGTCGCGTTAAGGCATTTGTCAACCTCTTCCCGCGTGATCGCCCAATAAGGCTTGATCGCCGGCCTGCCGCCGACGGACTGCTCGCCGGATCCGTCGAGACAGGTGGCGCCGGAATTGATGAGGTGAAGGACGCCCTTTTCGGCGGCTCCCGTAAGCTTTTTTCCGGTCACCCGGTGTACCGCCTCAGGGCTCCAGTAGGTGCGGACATCCGAAAAAATCTGCGCAGTGTTGGTTAAAAGATGGCCGAAAAGCATCACCGTCCCGTTCAGAAAGTCGTTTTCCGTTGCCACGATGAAGGGCTGTCTGATACCGTTCCAGTCGAACGAGGTGTTGAGCATGGTCTCGAGAAAATCGCCGTTGGGAAAATGGTCGGTCCACTGACGCTGTCCCTGGAATCCGGCGAAAAGGGCGTTATGGCCGAGCGCCTCTTCGCCGAATCCGGCGGTTGCCAGATTGCCGTTCCCCACCATGAGGTCCCTGGCGATCATCGCCATCTTGACGACGAACTCCCAGTCTTTTTCCTTTTTTTCTTTAGATAACGGCTTGTCGTTGAAGTCGCGGCCCTCTCTGCAGCGTTCTTTCACCCATGCAAGGGCGCGCGTGAATTCCTTTTTATCGTAGATTCCCTCGTCGATTCTGCGGACGAACTCCGACATATCAACGCCTTCGTACGCCATGCCGAGATAGCTCTCGAGAAAATCGGGATTCACAATGGAACCGGCAATGCCCATTGATACGCCGCCCATGCCCAGGTAGGACTTGCCGCGCATGGTCGCCGCCGCAACCCCCGCCTTTGCGAACTGAAGGAGCTTGTGCCGAACGTCCTCGGGTATGGTCGTGTCGTCGGCTTCCCGGACGTCTCGTCCGTAAATGCCGAACGCCGGGAGCCCCTTCTGGGTGTGCGCCGCGAGCGCAGCCGCGAGGTAGACCGCGCCGGGACGTTCGGTTCCGTTGAAGCCCCAGACCGCCTTCGGAACAAGGGGGTCCATGTCCATGGTCTCGGAACCGTAGCACCAGCACGGCGTGACCGTCAGAGAAACGCCTACGCCTTCGCGGGCGAACTTCTCCGCCGCCGCCGCCGACTCGGCGTAACCGCCGATGCAGGTGTCGGCAATGACGCACGCAACCTTCTCGCCGCTTGCGTGCCGCAGGGTATCCGAGATGAGCCTGGATGCGGATTTCGCCATGGCCATGGTCTGCTTTTCGAGCGACTCCCGCACGCCCTTTCTTCTTCCGTCAATCGCGGGACGAATGCCGATTTTCGGCAGCGCCCCCCGCAGCCTGTTTCCCGAAATCATTTTTGCCATCACTGCACTCCTTGGTGAAAAACAACGCCCGATTCACGGCAGCCTGTTGATCGTTACAATATATACTCCTTCCGGCAACCGGCCGTTTTTCTCCATGTCAAAAATCCCCTCCTCAATCGCCGCTCTCCGCAACAGCTTTCCGGAGAGGTTGTAGACGCCGACCGAAACCGCCCGTCCAGAAAAATCCCCCGGAAAAACGAACCGTCCGTTCGCCATTCGACAGGTTGCCTGAACGGAAAAAGCGGTCGGCCGCCGCCGCACTCCGCCCATGCCGGAAACGGTCGTGGAGGGAACAACGCCGCAATCGACTTCGCTCGCTATCGCGGCACTTCCGCTTGATACTGCGGTCGCCGTAAGCCGGACATATCGCGCGGCTGTCGGAGTGAACGTCACCGTCTTGTAATTGCGGTTGGCTGGCCATGTGCCGTTTGAAACCGTCGAAAATGTGGTTCCGTCGGTGCTTAAGGAGACCGTATAGCCGGTTATCTGGCCCTCCGTCGCCGCGGCTTGCGGCAAATATCCGACGATCCCGATATTCTGAACGACCGTACCGAGATCCATGGTTACGTACTGCGGAAGCGAACCGGAAGAGCTCCATAGTGTTTCTCCCGGTCGTGTACAGTACGTCTGCTGGTCTGAACTATAGCAATCCGCGAACCCATCGATCGCATTTGCGGCGGTGCCGCTCGAGGCAGTCGCCGTCGAAGGGGTAATCGGATAGTCGATATTGGCCGGCTGGGCCGGCAGCGGAGCGCGCGAAGCGTTCGGGCTCCACGAGGCCCCGACCTCGGAAAGCCTGTTCACGATGTCGGTGTTCATGGTTCCCTCACGGTTCGGAGGGCAGTTCAGCAGGAGATTACAGTACCGCGACTCCAGCGTGGTGAGGTGCGAAAGAATGTTTTGAAGCGTCATGAGCGTATAGGAACTGGTGCAGAACCAGTTGCCGGTAATGGTCGGGGCCTGACACGCGGCGTAGGTATTGCCCGGCGGACAAAAGAGCCCTTTCGGCTCTTCAACGAAAATAATGTCGACTTCCCACGGCGACATCAGGCCGTTCATATCGGTGATGAGGCAGTTGGGCTGCAGCTTCTTGATGGTATCGCGGATATCCTGGTACGGGAAGTTTTTATGCCCCATGCACCAATCCCATCCATCAATCATAAAAATAGGTATCTCCCCGTAATTGCTAAGCAGTTCGGTGATCTGACCGCAGACGAACTTCTTCTGCGCCGGCGTCCAGGGGGTCTTTGGACAGCTGCCGCCCGCGGAGCCGATGCTCTGGGCAACATCCAACATTGAATAATAGAGGCCGGGAAGCAACCCCTGCGCGCGGAAAGCCTCACAGTACGACTTCACGACATCCATGGTGGGTACCGAGCTCTCCTTGATGGTATACGCCGGAGTGACAAGCGGCGTTACGTCGGACTGCCAGATCACGAATCCGTCATGGTGCTTCGCGGTCAGTACACCATACGTCATTTTCGCGTTTTTTGCCGCGGTCGCCCACTGATTGCAATCAAGGTTTGAGGGATTGAATACCAAGGGATTGTGTCGGTCGTTCGCCCATTCGCTGGGGTAATAGGTGTTCATGTTGAAATGCATGAACATGCCGAAGCGCAGTTCGATGTGGCTTCGCAGGAGCGAATCGGTGTTCCAGCCGAACGAAGGAGCCAGGAAGAAAAAAAAGAAACATAAAAACGGTTTTCCTTTGAGCTGGCGCCTATCCGCAGAGGAAAACCTTGTCATGCGCCAAAATAGTGCAGCAAAGCTCCGGCGAATGAAAAATCGGTTCATCGAAAATATCCTCCCTCCTTCTGAAGGCGGCTCATCACACATCAACCTCTGGAAAATAACCTCTCACTATAAATTAAAACAAAATTAAATGAAACAAATGATATTTTTAGATATGTATGAATGAAATTTCGCTTGAGACTTTTATATATTTTGATGAGAGATTTGTATTATGGTCCAACGTATGAAAGACTACGCAGTAACTTTGCACCTGCCTGAAAGAAGACCGGGAAAGCCCATGAGCCGTTTCAGCATCAAGGCTGCCGTCACTGTAAGCGGGTTTCTGCTGTGCGCTGGCCTGTGCTTCGGCGAAGTGACATGGACGGGCGGGGTAAAGCTTAGACCGTCCGGGTTCGCGTCCATGTTTGTGGGCGATATCGTCAGGGGGGGGGTGAACAAGAAGACCCAGGAGCCGATGAACAACGTATGGATCAAACAGATCATCGCCGGTCTGTCGGTGGACGCCGCGCTGAGCGACAGGAACTTCCTTGACATCGGCCTGGAAATGCAGATATACAACGATTTCCCGATATCGCTGGTGTTGCAGCCCCAGTACCGGTATCTGTACTTCTACCCGTACCTGAGCAGCGCGCAGTTTACCCATCTCTTCGGCAATGTCGAAAAACCCTTGGTCACCCTGCATGCCGGCTATTTCCCGTTCAAATACAACCGTGATGTCAGGAACCTCGGTGAATATCTGTTCAGGACCGGAACCTATCCCCAGTACCTATTAAACAGCGTTGATTTTCCTCTCGCCAGGGTAATGGGAATACATGCCGCCTTTTCCGGAAAAAGTCTGATTCACGGAGAAGAGGCATCCCTTTCGATAGCGGAGCAGATCTTGACAAACCTTTCCGTCGATGCGCTGCTGTATTTCAATCTTCAATGGTATGCGGTCGGAGACGGGAACCTGGCGATCATGCTGTCCGACCGGATGGCAGGCTTTTTCGAGTTCGGCCTCGGAATCACCTTCAACAGCATCATTTCATCCGATGACAAACTCACCACGCCCCACGACCCGGCAACACTTTACCACATTGCCTACAACGAGACAACTGGCGAGAGCGATTCTTCTTTCTATACATTCAAGGGTGCCAAGCTCATGGGGAGATGGGCGTTTGATTTCAAAAAATTGCTGCCCTGCAGCCGTTTCGGGAGTGAGGATTTGCGGCTGTACGCCGAAGCGGCAATACTGGGGCTCAGGGATTACCCGCGAAATTTAAACGGCGGCATAAGTTACGACCACCTGCTTGAACGGGTTCCCGTAACCCTCGGTTTTGCCATCCCGGCATTCGGATTTCTCGATGTGCTGAATATAGAGGTAGAGTACTTCAAGTGCCCATACCCCAACGACATTGGGGCCATCACGCAGAAAGGCCTGCCCATTCCCGGCCAGATCACCGAGACCGGAACCACTCGTTACCGGGAATTAAAGACCTTTCAGGAAGACCGATGGAAGTGGAGCCTTCATGCGGTGAAAAAAATCGGCGGCAGCTACACAGCTATGGCGCAGATCGCAAGCGACCATTTGCGGCCGCTGGCGGTAAACGACCAGAACATTGACTTTGAAGAGGCCCTGCACACCCCCGGTCAATGGTATTTCATGCTGAAATTCACCGCGGGATTCTGAGTAGAGGAACGGAAGGGATGAAACGGATATTTATTGCATGTTACGTTACCGGCTGTTTCGCACTTCTCGCCCTTCTCTCTGACGGATGTAGCGATTCGCCGTTCTGGTTCGGCTCGGCCGGCACTTCGGGTATCGATACGATAGCCCGGCTTCCGCGGCTTGAGATGATTACTACGGACTCGAGCCTGATACCTGAACTGGTGTCTCCCGAGAGCGGTGCAACCGGGGTATCGCTTCACCGGTATGACAATAGTTTGAATAAACCGGTTCTGCGGTGGAGAAGCGTAGCCGGCGCCTCGGGCTACCGCATTGTGCTCGCGACCAATACCAGATTCGGCACGCTGCTTCTCGATGAGACATCCCTCGATGGTGCCGACACCTCAATAACGATAGCGGATTCCTTGTCATACGACACGAAGTACTTCTGGGCAGTCAGTGCACGGGACGGCGATGGGGGAGAGGGATGGTCCCCAATACGGTCATTCAACACCAAGGTCGATCCGGTGCCTCAACTTCAAAACAGTTATGTCGCCCAGAAGTTCGGCATGTTCATACATTTCGGCATGTCAACGTTCGCCCGTTATCCGTATCCCGATCCGCATGGCGAGTGGGAACTGGGGAACGAGTCCCCCGACCTTTTTCATCCGGACTCACTGGATCTCGGCCAGTGGGCCGACGTCGCCCGGTCCGCTCACTGCAGATATGTGGTCCTGACCGCAAAGCACCACGGCGGATTCTGCCTCTGGCCTTCGGACGGTCCCTGGTCGATCAAACCTCACGGTATTGCGCTGAGCTCCTGGTATATTGATAATGGGAAGCGTGACATTATAAGGGAATTCGTCGATTCGGTGCGTTCGCGAGGACTTGAACCGGGATTCTATTATTCCATACGCGACGAGACCAATCCGCCTACGCTCGCAATGGTCAAAGGACAGGTGCGGGAGCTTCTTTCGAACTATGGCGACATAAAGATTATCTGGTTTGACGGCTGGGGGTGGTTCACCGGCTACCGCCCAATCCCCTACGACACCATTGCGGACCTCGTGCACCGGCTCAACGACAGCCTCGGACATCACACCATCATCTCCGAAAACAACCATCAATTTAGTTTATGGAACACGGAGATCGTCCAGTATGAAATTCCGATCGACGGACCGCCGCTCAAGGGGAACACGCTTCCCTCGGAGGGGTGCGAGCCATTACGGGGCGATAACTGCTGGTTCTGGCACCCCATGAACACCACGCTGAAAAGCACGCAGTTCATTCTTGACAGAATAGCGGCAGCGAATGCCGTCAACGCAACCTACCTGCTCGATGTGACACCCGATACGCTGGGGCTCATACCCGCCGACCAGGTGCAGGCAATGCGGGATATCGGGACGGAGGGGGTGGAGCGGGGGATTCTGGCCCCTTGACAGAAGTGCGGCCGGAGGCGGTGCCGACGGCGGACGGAACAAAGAGAATGGGCGGCAATCCGACAATGGTATATTGGTAAGGTATAGAAAACTAATCAATTTAATCAAGGAGCTATTATGGATAAACGGTGGTTTGCTGCCGCAGTCGCCATGCTGGCGGCGTCGATCTGCAGCATTATCTGCTGCGATGAGGGGCCGATTGCTTCCGAAGAAACCAGTATCGTCGGCATCTGGGCCGGAGGAGCAGGAAGACAGGGTGGCGGAGGCGAGGGAAATCTCGACTCATTCGGCGTCGTATTGACGATAACGGGGGGCGGAACCTTCTCACTGCTTCGCGGCAACAAAATCTGGGGATCAAGCCTCTTTACCCGTGATTCCTCAAGAGATGCCGGAACGTGGGACTCGACGGGAAATGTGATCACCTTTACCCCCGACACTACCCACGACTCATGTTTTCAATTCGGTTCCTGCCAGGACCCGCCTGACGGCTGGTGCCAATGTACGGGCTTTAACTCTCCGCCGAATTTTTGCGACTGTTTCCCGGAATTCACGCTTACCAAAAATATCGACGGCAACGTCTGGCGCGGCGCCGTGATTGAAAACGCCAAGCTGGCGGGGAAATACGATACCATCGATTTGGTGAAGCAGTAATTACGCTGGAGCGTTTCGTCATTACCCCCCAACCGCTGAAGCAGGACGCGGGGGGTGACGTTTTAATAACAACCTCATTATTGTCGGCATAGGTTCGGGGCCGCCATTTACGAGTCAAAATGCTGCTTTAACGCCTTTTTATCAACTGTAGCTGATATTTTTATGAATAATCCAGGTTAAAATGATTCGCCCCTCGTTTCCATTTACCTCAAATTTTCAAGCTGCAGGTAGCCGTTTAAGCGGCCAATTTAGCGAGTATCGTAAATCAGTCGCGACTATTTTACGACTTTACTTATTTTAGTCTTGATAATTTATTGATTTAATTATATATTCTTTTCTATGAATAGATTGTATGGAAGCTTAATCAACAATCATTTTTATACTGAAAATAAAATGGTCTTTCTAGCCGGTCCTCGGCAGGTAGGAAAAACCACCACATCGCGAAGTATTTTTCCCGATGCACTTTATTTAAATTGGGACAACACCGACCATCGTTCAATAATCCTTAAAGGGCCCGCTGCAGTTGCAACGGCGGCGGGCACCCGGCGACTGGCGCAGGAAAAACCGGTGGTGATTTTCGATGAACTTCATAAGTTTCGCCGATGGAAAATTTTTCTCAAAGGTTTTAACGATACGTACGGTCCATCCGTGAGGATTTGCGTGACCGGAAGCGCCCGACTCAATGTCTACAAACAGGGCGGCGACAGCCTCATGGGGCGCTATTTTCTTTTACACATGCATCCTTTGTCGATCAGGGAGTGCGCGGAGCCTTCTCGGCACCCGGCGGAAATAAACGCCCCCGTTCCCCTTGCCGATGCCGACTTCAATGTTCTCATGCGTTTCGGCGGATACCCCGAACCGTTTCTCCGACGGGAACAGTTGTTTTACAACCGGTGGAGACGGCAGAGAATGGAGCTTCTTTTCAAGGAGGACGTCCGCGACCTTTCCCATATAAACGATATCGCACGCCTGACGACCCTCGCCCGGTACCTCGCGGCGCAGGCCGGTGGAACCATTACCTATTCGAGCCTGGCGAATAATCTGCAGGTGTCGGTTGATACCATACGACGATGGATCGAGATGCTCGAGTCGGTCTTCTACTGTTTCCGACTTTATCCTTATTCGCGGAACGTAGCGCGCTCGCTGCTGAAGGAACCGAAAATCTATATGTGCGACTGGTCGCTCTGCACGGGCGACGGCGCACGCCACGAAAATTTTGTCGCATGTCATCTCTTCAAGGCCGTCCAATATTATTCCGATGTCGGCCTGGGTGATTTCGGACTGTGGTATTTGCGCGACAAGGACGGAAGGGAAGTCGACTTTCTCATAACCCGCGACAACGAGCCCTGGTTCATCTGCGAAGTGAAGACCGCCGATACTGTTCCCGCACCGTCGCTGTTTCATTTCCGCAGGATGCTTGACGTGCCGCATGCGTTTCAGGCGGTCATCAATGAACCATTCGTTAATGCCGACTGTTTCAGCCGCCGCGAGCCGACGGCGGTTCCCGCCCGCTCGCTGCTTTCGCAGCTGGTGTAGGGTGACATGGGATTGAAGCGCTATATGATCATTTCCCACGTTACAAAAAACGCTTCGGCTTTCCTTTCGCTCTCCATCGCAATCCTTTCCTGCGGCCGTCTGCACGAAGGGGATCGTTCCGGATTCCTGTATTACGAGGGCAATACGGTTATCCTGTCGCGAGGTTCCGGTGCCTCGGCGGCGCTTCTGTGGGGGCTTGTTGACAAAATAGACGGCGGCGCGACGTACGCCCCTCTTACCATCGATTACCCTTTTGAGGGGAGCATTTTCCCGCCCGAGATCATGGCCCCTGAATTTCTATGGCACGACACCGCCGCAGGTGTCGAAATGTGGATGGCGGCCGTTCGCTTCAAGGCGGGCAGTGCCCGGATATACTCCCTTCTTGACGGCAACCCTCCGGTGGCGGTTCCGCTCGATTCCGAATGCATTCGCGACAACAACCGCTACGAAGAACCCGCGTATTGGAAATCGGCGCGCGCGTGGATGCCGGAGAGTGTGCTGTGGGATATTATTAAAAAGAAGTCGCGCGGACAGACCGCCATGATTGATCTATACGGCATTGCGGGGCACTCCCGCGGCTCGTGCAGGCCCGTCTCGCATGGCAGGGTTTGCCTGCGGACATCGAAAGACTCCGTCGGTGCCCCGATCTTCTACCGCGACGTTCCGCTCATGCCCGCGCGCAATCCGAACGGCGTCATTCAGCCGCTCTCGCAGGACGCGGTACCGCTTATCGTCTGGCGTTTGCGGGATATTGCAAAGCCCGCAGCAGCCGTGGTGATGAAACGAATGTCTACCTGCATTAACTGTCACTCGTTTTCCGCCGACGGCCGCACACTCGGCATGGATATGGACGGGCCCAACGGCGACAAAGGTTCGTACGCCCTCGTTCCCATTGGTCGACGCATGGTGATCGAGCGGAGTAACGTTTTTTCGTGGAACACGTTCGATCGGGAGAAACCAACCTTCGGGCTTTTCTCCAGCGTTTCTCCGGACGGACGCTATATCGTATCGGCGGTTGACGAGGAGGTGCACGTTGTCAATTATACCGATTTTCGGTTTTTGCAGACGTTTTATCCGACCGGAGGCCGCATCGCCTGGTACGACCGGCTCACCAAAAAGATTAATGTGCTGCCGGGGGCCGACAGGAAGGAGTACGTACAGTGCAACCCGGTCTGGAGTCACGACGGACAATGGGTCGCGTTTCTTCGTGCGAAATCGCGGCCTGCGTTCAACGGTTCCGTTAGGGCGATCTATGCGAACGATTCCCTCGAAACGCAGATCAGGTATGACCTCTACCGCGTTCCGTTCAACGGCGGCAGGGGAGGAACGCCCCAGCCCGTACAGGGCGCTTGCGCTACCGGTAAAAGTGTTTCGTTCCCGAAATACTCCCCCGACGGGAAATGGATCGTATTTGTCCAGGCGAACAACGGGCTTCTCATGCGTCCCGACAGCAGATTGTATATCATTCCCGCCGGAGGCGGGGAGGCGCGCGAACTCGCGTGCAACCTGCCGCTTATGAACTCCTGGCACAGCTGGTCCCCAAACGGCAGATGGCTGGTCTTCTCGTCAAAAGCGTTTACGCCATATACGCAAATGTTGCTCACGCACATCGACGAAGACGGCAATGCAAGTCCGGCGATACTTGTTCCTCACTCCACGGCGGCGAACAGGGCCGTAAACCTGCCGGAATTCGTCAACGTCACTCCCGACGGCATCGTCGCCGTTGAAGCGCCGGCTACGGCATACAAGGTCTATCTTGACAAGGCAAAGAAACGGCTTGAGGCAGGGAGCATCGATTCGGCATATGCGGAGATCTCTAAAGCCATCGAACTGCGACCGGATTTCGCGGAGAACTACGCCACACTTTCCCTGATTCTGGCGCAAAAAGGTGATCTCGCGGCCGCGAAAGAGGCCTCGCTTGAAGCGCTGAAGCACGATCCGTCAAACGACGTGATACAGGTCGCCGCGGGCATGCTCCTCTATGCCGGGAAAAAAAACGAAGCGGCCATCCGGCATTTCGAAACCGCATTGAAGCTCAATCCCAACAGGGCCATTACCTATTACTACTATGGCTTGGCGCTGGAAGCAACGCGCCGTCCCGGGGAGGCACTTGGCAATTACAATACCGCTGTCGCTTTGGACCCGCAATTCTCCGACGCTTACAACAACCGGGGTACCTTGCTGTACGCCCTTAAAAAAACGGACGAAGCTATAGAGGATTATTCGCGCGCCATCGCTACTGTTCCCAAGACGGAATACTGCCGCAATCGCGGCATTGCCCGGACGGGAAAAAATCAATTCACCGCGGCGCTGGCCGATTTCGCGCAAGCCATACGACTGAATCCCGATGACGGTGCGACCTATTTTGCCCGTGGCAATACCCATCTGCGCATGGGTAATACCGCCGCCGCGCTCGCGGATTTCAAGACGGCATTGAATTGTAAACAAATATGCCTTCAGGCTCTGGCGCCATTTTGCGACATTCACTCCTCAACCGGAATGCACCGTCGGCTTATTGAAGAGCTTGACGTTCTGATCGCACGGCAGCCGGATAATGCCGTCGTCGTCAATCGCCGTGCCGTAGCGTTCATGCGTACCGGCGATGTAGTAAAAGCCCTGCGCGATTTCGATATCGTTCTTGCCAAAGCGCCGTCCGAGCCTTCAGTCTATTTCAACAGAGCACTCTGTTATGAAAAATTCGGCGATATTCAATCGGCGGTCAAAAACTACCGGCTCGCGCTGCGGTACGCCTCTCCCTCAGCGCAACAGCGCGAAATCGCGCACAAACGCATCAGGGATTTGCAGCGGTAGGACGGACCTGATTGCAGACCAGATTATCAAGGCAGCACTATTTTTTTCACCGTAAAACAGGTCCCTGCCTTCAACTTAAAAATAAAAGACCCGGATGAAACAGTCATATCTCGTAAGGGAAAAGTGAAATTTCCTGCTCCCTGAACCGATATAACACGGGTGGCGACAGCTTTTCCCTGCAGGGTATAAACATGCAGCCAAACCGGTGACGGCTCCGGCAATGTATAGGAAAGGATCCCTGCGCGTTCCACAAAGCGGGGCTCCGGCCTTCCCGCCATTATGGGCGCATGCCGTTTTATGGCGACCGCGTTACTTGCGCCCCTAACAAGCGCCTCGGCGATTGTAGGCCAAGTCCACGAGGGCGGATTCGCACGTCGGTTAAGAATACCGAAATCGCGGCCGCCGTTATCCCACCATATAGGCAGCATTCCTCTCGAACGCGTTTCCCGGGCATAAAATTCCGCGTGCGCGACCCGTGCCGCCAGATTGTTCTGATCAACACTGCCCCATTCGCCGATTATTGCGGTACCTCCACCCTTGCTCGCGACGGCACGCCGTTCCCGGTCCAGCTCCCGCAGCACCTCCGCCTGATCGGCGGATGATCCCCAGCTTGTCTGCCCGCCGAATGAGAAATCATTGGGAAAATAGGTATGAAGAGAGACAACGATCCTCGGATCGTTATTGTCGGGGATCGCCAAATCCGCTATGGCGGTATCGGACGGCGTCGCGGCGTGCGTGCAACACATGATAAGCCTCGAAGCGTTGTTTCCGCCGGTGGCCCTGATCGCATCGACCGCCGCCTGGTGATACTCATTGAGTATTTTCCGCGCCTCGTGAGTGCCGCCGGTCCATTCATTGACGGATTGCCGTGGTTCGTTCAAGGTTTCGAAAATCAGGTAATCGCTGTAATCTTTGAAACGGGCGGCAATCTGCGTCCAGATTTTTCCGAGCCGGTCGGCAACCGTCCCCTTGTTTGCAGCCGTCAGTGTAACCCATTCGTCGTGATGGGAGTTGACAATGGCATACATGCTGTTTTTCAGGACGTAATTGGCGATTTCCTCCACCCTGTCGAGCCACGCCCTGTCGATGGTGTAGTTCGGGGAGCCGCCCATATGGCCTTGCCAGGTGACGGGGATCCGGACGGTATTGAATCCCATTTTTTTCACCGCATCGATCATGGCCTGAGTCGTCCTCGGATTTCCCCAACCGGTTTCTCCTCCGGTGGTTGCATCCAGGCTGTTGCCCAGATTCCATCCGACTTTCATATCATAAACAAGTTCCTTTGCGGAAAGGGAACGGATAGGGCCTTTTGCGACACCTTGAGCGTACGGAAGATTCGGGCCCGCAAACAAACAGACGACAGCAATGGAACCGCGGCATGTGATTCCAGACCAATAAGGCGCACGATTGTTCATTTTTTCACCGGATCCTTGATTAGTCGCAAAAATCCGGTTTTCGTTCAGAGTTCATCCGGATTTCGGAGAATATTCAATAAATTGTAAGTGCATTTATAATACTATTATTATACTCTTTCATTGAAACCGGCCGAATAAATACTTTTATTTATTCCAAACAGCGGTAAACTCATTTGAAATCGGAGTTTTAAATGGAAGAAACGGTCAAGAAAATGAAACGAAAAAGGGATTTTGGAAAAAATGCATTCTCTAAATGGCTTATCCATTATAAAGGCATGTCAAAGGAAGACATTCGAAAAGGCTTTCTTAATAATCTGGAATACAGTATCGCCAAAGATCGATATACCCTCACTCTTTACGATCAATTTTTAAGTTTATCCTATACGGTCAGAGAACGGTTGATCGAACGTTGGATTGCCAGCCATCAGCGATATCATTATAAAAATGCAAAGAGGGTCTACTATTTCTCGATGGAGTTCCTTCTTGGACGTCTTTTATCCGATAACATTATGAATCTCGGGCTGACGGAAGAGTGTAAAGAGGCGATGAACGACTTGGATTTGAATATCGAGGATATTTTTGACCAGGAGCACGACGCAGGGTTAGGCAATGGCGGTCTTGGACGGTTGGCGGCATGCTTTCTTGAATCGATGGCCACCAAACAATTGCCGGCGGTCGGCTACGGCATTCGATATGATTTTGGAATTTTCAATCAAAAAATCGTTAACGGCTATCAACAGGAACTTCCGGAATTCTGGCTGCAGTATCGTAATCCGTGGGAGATTGAAAGGCCCGAGTATAAGATGACCGTCAAATTTTACGGAAAAACCGTTTATTACACCGATATATACGGTATGAATCGGGTAAAATGGATCGACACCGAGGACATTTTTGCTTTACCGTATGATATACCTATCCCCGGGTACTGCGTTAATACGGTCAACACCTTACGTCTCTGGTCGGCTCGTGCGGCCGAGGAATTCAATTTTCAATATTTCAACAGTGGCGATTACATCGGTGCCTGCACTGAAAAACTCAGCAGTGAAAACATTTCAAAAGTGCTCTATCCCAATGATAATAATATTTCGGGACGGGAACTTCGATTGAAACAGCAATATTTTTTCTCCTCCGCTTCACTTCAGGATATCATACGAAGGTTTCGATCAAATAATCCGGATTTCGGTTCATTTCCCGATAAGGCCGCGATCCAGCTTAATGATACGCATCCCGCCATAGCAATAGCCGAGCTCATGCGGTTGCTTGTCGATGATTATTTCATCGACTGGGATAAGGCGTGGGACATCGTTACGCAGACGTTTGCCTATACAAACCATACCTTGATGCCCGAAGCGCTGGAGAAATGGCCGGTCGGCCTGATGAGGCATCTGTTGCCCCGTCTTATGGAGATAATTTTTGAAATCAATGCCCGTTTTCTTCGTCACGTGTCCTATAAATTCCCCGGTGATACCGATCGCTTGCGGAGAATGTCAATCATCGAAGAAGGGGAGGAACAACAAGTAAGAATGGCGTATCTGGCTATTGTCGGCAGTCATTCCGTCAACGGCGTTTCAAAGCTGCATACCCGATTGTTGGAAGAGGGGTTAGTTCGTGATTTTTATGAGATGTGGCCACAGAAGTTCAATAATAAAACCAACGGTATCACTCAAAGAAGATGGCTGTATAAATCAAACAAGCCGCTCAGAATGTTGATCAATGAAACAATCGGGAACTCGTGGACGAAACATCTGTTTGATCTTAAAAAACTCGAATCGTACGGTAATGATAGTTCTTTTTTGGAACGCTGGCGGCAGGCAAAAATGGAGGCAAAGGAAATATTTATTGGAAAAATACGCAAATGGGATGGAATACGGCTCAATTCGAATACGATGTTCGACGTTCACATAAAAAGAATTCACGAATATAAAAGACAATTGCTCAAAGTCTTGCACTGCATTTATCTCTATAACATGGTTAAATCCAAATCGTCCAAAATCATTACTCCAAGAACGGTTTTATTCGGTGGTAAGGCCGCTCCGGGGTATTATATGGCTAAGTTGATAGTTAAATTCATCAATAATGTTGCAGGAGTCATCAACAACGATCCCGATATGCATGATTGTCTTAACGTATACTTTCTTCCCAATTATCGTGTAACGCTTGCGGAATACGTTATTCCTGCCGCCGATCTCTCTGAACAGATATCTACCGCGGGCACCGAAGCTTCGGGGACTGGAAATATGAAATTTGCCCTTAACGGCGCCTTAACCGTAGGAACAATGGATGGCGCCAATATCGAAATATCGGAAGCCGTTGGAAAGGAAAACATGTTTATATTCGGTTTGAATGCACAGGAGGTCGAAAAGGTGCGTCATGGCGGCTATCGTCCTTTGGATGTTTACAATAATGACATAGAATTGAAACAGGTGATCGATCTCATTTCTTCTGGTTTTTTCAGTCCTGAAGAGCCGCACCTCTTTCTTCCCATCATCGACTCGTTGCTCAAGTATGGAGACCGCTATCTTGTTTTAGCCGATTTCAGATCTTACGTAAATTGTCAAAACCAGCTTGAACAACTTTATCGCGACAACCCGCTTCAATGGACGAAAATGTCAATCCATAATGTCGCGAATACGGGATTTTTTTCATCGGATCGTACTATCGAAGAGTATGCACGTGAGATCTGGAATGCAACCCCGGTTCCCATCGATCTCGATAGTTAAAAAAATCGACAGAAATGAATACCGGGGTGATACTATGAGCTATTTTTATATGCCTCCCATGTTGTTTTAATCAATGAATCAACGTCGCTGCATCGGGCTTTCCATCCCAACAGCAGCTCGGCTTTTCCCGAAGAAGCAAATAGCCGGGCCGTGTCGCCGTCACGTCGGGCGACTACTTTGGCGGGGATAGGCCTGCCGGTAATACTGCGCGCTTTTTCGATAATAGTCTGAACACTTATTCCGGTTTCGCTCCCCAGGTTGAGGGTAATGCTTTTCTTATGATCTGTTATGTAATCGTAAGCTTTCAGGTGGGCGGAGGCAAGATCACTTACATGAATATAGTCCCGTATTCCGGTACCATCCGGCGTCGGATAATCATTACCATAGATCGATAGAATTTCTCGTTTCCCGCACGCGACTTCCATGACACAGGGCAATAAATTCTGAGGATTTTTTTCAAGGCCGCGAATTCTCTTTTGAGCATCATACCCTGCGGCGTTAAAATATCGCAATGCGGCGAAACGAATGTTACACAGCCTGTCGTACCACGTTAAAATCCGTTCTATTTCTAATTTTGTAAAGCCGTAGTAATTTTGGGGATTTGTCGGGTGCTCTTCGTTGATGGGAAAATAAACGGGATCGCCGTACACCGCGGCGGAAGAGGAAAAAACGAAAAAACGGACATTGGTTTCCGTTGCTGCGTTTAAGATATTTATTGTACCGTTAATATTATTGGTACTATACTTTTGAGGAGACACCATCGATTCGCCTGCCGCTTTAAGGGCGGCAAAATGAAATATACCGTCAAACCCTTCAGTCATGGCGGAACACAGAGCGGTGTAATCAAGAATATCCCCTTCAATAAACTCAGATTCTGGAAAGATATTGACTCGTTGGCCGCTGGAAAGATTGTCGAACACAGTTACCGACACATTATTATCGAGCAATTCCCTTGCCACATGACTGCCGATATATCCTGCGCCGCCGATCAATAGGATTTTCATAGTCATTTTCTATTGTTCAGTGCGGCAAAAAGGGCCGCACCGAATTCCGTTGAAGCGTTACCGGCGCCTTGCTGAGCTGAATCGTCATTAAGGAATTTAGTAACGCCATCATGATTGTGGGTCTCTTTCAATCCATGGGATAAAGAGATGCGTCTGTTTATTATGTCAACGGATTCAACAACTACGTGAATTGTTTCACCCTCTTTTATCGAATCCTTTTTGTGGGCAATAATATTAGAAAAAACGAGAAGCCCCGTCACGCCTTCAGTCAGATTGATGAAGTAGCCGTATCGTGATTTTTTAACCACAACGCCGGGTACTTCAGCACCGGGCGGGAATCGTTCTTCAACTTCGCGCCAGGGATCGTTGGAGACATCTTTCAAGCTGAGCGAAATGTTTTTTTTGTTTTCGTCGATGGCAATAACGGTTGCATTAACGAGGTTTCCAACGGTTAACAATTCTGACGGATGGCGTACTTTTTTTAACCATGACATTTCAGAGATATGAACAAGTCCATCGACACCGGGGATAAGTTCGATAAATGCACCAAAACTGGTTAGACGTACTACTTTCCCCCGTACCGATTGTCCACAGATAAATCGCGAACGGATATTCGTCCATGGATCTTCATGCAATTGCTTAATTGAAAGTGAGATTTTTGAATTCTTGAGCGGCTTTTTACGGGTAACCTGAAGAGCGATACAATCGATTTCCTGTCCTGGCGAGTAGATTTCATTGATTGCGTCTACATGCGCCCATGAAAGTTCAGAAATATGAACCAACCCTTCCACCCCGCCGATATCAACGAATATACCGAAATCAGTTATTGCCGTAATCGTCCCATGAAGTATGGAGTGGCTTTCAATGCTCTTCTCGATGCCGGCTAATTTTTCGGATAGTTCCTTTTCCAGCAAAGGAATTCTGCTGACAATGATGTTTTTTCCCCCTTCGGCGATTCGGGTAATAACAAATTCAAATGTTTTACCGAGAAAATGATTGACATCTTCAGTAAATCGAAGATCAATTTGAGAGATCGGACAGAATGCCCGATAACCCAGAATTTTAACTATCAACCCATCCTTACTGACGCCGGTAACCTTACCCAGGACGGGAATCTGATTGCTACGGGCGTTGAAAAGCTCACTCTTTGCCGCGTGGTGACCGCCGAGTCTTTTACTGAGTATCGTTTCATCGGCTGTATTTGAAATGATATATGCGGTAATAGCATCACCTATGTTTATCGGTAAATTTATTCCATCTTCGATAAGCTCACTTTTTTTTAAAATGGCTTCATTTTTACTCCCGATATCGACGAAAATATATTCATCTCCAATCCTGGTAATCGTACCGTTAACTCTTGTTCCTGGTTTTAAATCGGTAGCTATTCTTTTATCATAGGAATCAAGCAACTGCATCAAAACCTCCGACTCTTTTCCCTCCTCTTTTTTGTCGCCGAAAAAATTATCGTCCTTTTTATCGAACATTTTTACGCCCCATAAACACAATCTGAAAAAAGTGTTCCCTTATTTTATCGCCTGTTTTTCCTTCACCGACGTTTCTGCCTTTGATTCGATCTCTTTTACTTCCGATATAAATTCACTTATGTCTTTGAATTTTCGGTATACCGAAGCGAATCGAACGTAGGCGACTTCATCAAGACTGTAGAGTTCCGCCATAACGCATTTTCCGATATCTGAACTAGGAATCTCCATTTTCCCCGACTTTTCAATGGTGTTTTCAATTTTGTCAACAATACTTTCGATCTTTTTCATGCTGACCGGTCGTTTTTTACATGCCGCAATTATCCCCTGCAACAATTTTTTGCGGTCAAAAGGTTCGCGCCGTTGGTCATTTTTTATGATGGTGAGAGAAACATTTTCGATATATTCGTACGTAGTAAAACGCTGTCCGCATCGAAGACATTCACGCCGTCGACGAATAGCCTGACCTTCTTTACTAGAACGTGAATCGACAACTTTATCTTCACCGTGACTGCAGAATGGACATCTCATAATCAGCTCGCTGAAAAGGAACGATTTCCACTTAAAATGCAGCGGATACAATCAATCCGCTCGATGACCTGTCAGTTGTATATGGCCTAAAATAAATGTCACCATTATTACTATAACGACTGTTTTTCATAATTGAACGAAGATCGATAAAAGCAATGATTCTGTTCAAAACCATTGCACCGATGAAAAATGAGGAAACCGTGCTCAACTGTTTGGCGAATTTTTGCATTGAAAAAAATTCCTTACGGAATGCCTCATCCTCCCATGACCAGAAGTAAGACTGATCGGAATATAACTTATCCGAGTCTCTTACAAGTTTCATATTCCGATGGAAATCATAATAATCGTTGAAATTGCCGACGGCCTGCCAATACAATTCGTCATTGGCGGATACAGTTACTCCTGCGTAAAGCGAAGCGTAAACGCGAGAGTTATCGATCATTTTCTTCCCGTAACGATTGAAGAAAATCGCACCGAACAGCGACACGACGTCGGTAGAAATATAACCAAGGGCACTCTTCGGCCTCCCGATCAATTGATGTCCGGAACCAGGCACAAGAAGCGTACTCCACAGAGGCAATTTTCCATACTTTTTTTCGGTAGGATGTTGCTGTTTAAAAAGATCTATCGTATCGGTGCTTACGGCATCGATAGTGATCTGTGCCTGCGACCGAGTTAAGAAAAACAGGCACAACAAATTGATGACAGTAAAATATTTCAAAACCGCACCTCAAGTGCCAGACCGTTTGCCGGTCCCGTGGGGGTGCTTACGTATGACTCTCTGATATTGAGTTTCTGCCAAAAACTCCTTTTACCCAACAATTTATCATTATAGGCTTTTGCGGTGATTCCGGCGTCAATAGCGCTTGCGATATGGTTGAGTACAAGAATGGTAAAAAGAGATTTCGACCATCGATAATAGGAGTTGGATTTTGAAAGACGTCGGTTAAACTCTTTCTGGTGTTCTGAAAACCCATATTGAGCCAGTGATGAGTCACCGTTTTCATAGATCTGATAGACAAGATAACTACTGTCGGGATCCGGATGCGCTACGTACACGCCATGTTCGTCACTGATTATTTCGAAACTGGCGTCGAACCGGGGCCTGACGTCATTCCATCCATGGATATATGGACTCACTTCATGGCTTATATAATTATAGTAATCTTGATTTTTTTCACGAGCCTCAAGATAAAAGGTGTCGACACTAACATAGGTGGCAAAGAGCTGAGAGTCGATGTCAGGTATACGACTCTTAAGATTTTTATAATATACGGCAAACGAATCGACGGAGAAATTTTTGTCTGCATAATCATGGGCGTATTCCCACTTTCTTTTTCCATTAAACCCGACAATTGCTCCGGCGGCGATCAGACCAATTTCAACCGCACCGAAAACACCCGTTTTAACAAGATTATGGGCATACGCCTGACCGGCGCCCGGAACCAGAAGCGAAAGAAACATCGCGACTTTTAGAGAACGGTATTCTTTGAAATTTTTCGCAAAATTGATTGATTGCATCGCTTCTATTCTCATTGGTTGAGGAGGCGCATCGGAAATTTTAGGCATCGCTGAAGCCGGATACTGAAAAGCAGGCTCCTTTTGTTGTTCGCCTGAAGCGGAATCGATTTCCCCGGAGGAGCTGTCGGCCGAGGCCGGAGCAAGTACCTTCTGTGAATCACCCGAAAGAGGCTCCTGCGGCACAGTCTCCGCCGCCGGAGGAGCAATTATGGCTTCTTCTCCTCCATCAAGAATTAATTCCTCTTCCGATTCTTCGATGATCGAAGACGGCTGTTCCTTGCGTACGTCCAGCTTCGGCACCGATGTCGCTTCAAGCGTATCCGCACCGGTGGAATCAACCGGGACGGTCACTGATTGAACCGATTCGGAAGGAATGGATCCGGAGCCGTGGGATACGGGGAGAGAATCCTTCATCATTGACGAGTTGACAGAGGGTTCGGAGGAGGAGACACCGGTATTCGAATCGGCCTTTTCGGCCGCGGAAATAGAATCCGGCATTCCCGATGTCGTCGTGGAGGACTCGCCGCCTGTCTGCTGTGCAGCGGCGATAAGGGCGGTCACGAATACCACGGTGGCTAATAAGAATTTTTGTTTCATCATCACACCATTTTTCAGAAGGAGTTGTTAAAACCCTAGCATATCACGCATGGCATAGAGTCCGGGAGGTTGACCGATAAGCCATCTGGCCGCCGCTAAAGATCCCCGTGCGAAAATAGATCTGCTGTGCGCAAAGTGCCTCAGTTCCACCCGTTCGCCGATTCCGGCGAAGAGAACCGTATGATCCCCGACGATATCCCCTCCCCTCACAGCATGCATCCCCACTTCCTTTCGGGAGCGATCGGATGAAGCGACGCCTTTTCTGCCGTTTTTTACGCATGTTTCATAATCGAGTCCGATTGAAGCGGCTGCTATCTCTCCAAGACGTTTCGCCGTACCGCTCGGAGCATCCTTTTTGTAACGATGGTGCGCCTCGATTATCTCGATATCATAATTTTTATTAAGCCGCGAAGCCGCCATTTCAGTAAGCAGGAAAAGAATGTTGACACCCAGGCTCATATTCGGGCTGATAAGAATCGGGATGCGCGATGAAAATGAGTGCGCCGAGGCGATATCATCCTTGCTCAATCCGGTCGTTCCGACAACCACGGGAACCTTTTTTTCCGCCGCTGCAGGAAGAATGCGGAGCAACGATGCCGGTGATGAAAAATCGATGCAGACGCATCCCGCGCACTCGATTCCGGCAATTGATCCGGTTACCGGAATATTCGCAGCATCTTTACCTATACATGAACCGTAATCCTTTCCCATGAGCGGATGCCGTTCGTATTCAACCGCGCCCCGCATCGAAAAATCACTGTCGGTAAGAACAATTTCGGCAATCTCTTTTCCCATTCTTCCGAGCGCACCGATTATGATTATTCCGAGAGGCACAATTACTCCCTTATAACAAAATCATACGATTTTAATACGGCAACCAACCGCTCTTTATTGTGTTTTGCCATGTCAACGAGCGGGAGCCGCAACGTTCCTGCGTTCATTCCGATCAGATTCATCGCGGTTTTGACCGGAATGGGATTGGTCTCGAAAAACATCGCATCGCAGAGCGGAAGCAGCACTTCATGCAATCGCAGCGCTTCCGAAAGGTTGCACGCGAAGAAACCCTCAAGAAGAGCAACCATCCGCTGCGGGACAATGTTGGCGACAACGGAGATAACCCCGGAGGCGCCGACGGAGAGCATCGGGAGTGTAAGCCCGTCGTCACCAGAGAGAATGGTAAGGCGGTCGCCGCAACGGCGGTGGATTTCCGATACCTGGCCGATGTTCCCGCTGGCTTCCTTGACGGCAACAATAGTCGGAAAGGCGCAGAGGCGTTCGAGTGTATCTGGTTGTAAATTTACCCCTGTACGCCCGGGCACATTATATACGACAATCGGAATATCCACCTTTTTTGCAATGCCGCGATAATGCTGAAACAGTCCCTCCTGAGTAGGCTTGTTGTAGTAAGGAGTGATGCACAGAATCGCATCGGCCCCTTTCTCTTGCGCATGCAGTGCGGCATGGATCGATTCGGCGGTATTATTGGAACCTGCTCCGGCGACAACGGCAACCTTCCCGCGGCACTCCTCGATCGTGATGTCAACGATACGATTGTGCTCCTCCCATGAGAGCGTGGCCGATTCTCCGGTGGTGCCGCATGGAACGATTCCGGCAACACCATGAGAAATTAAAAAGTTGATATGGCTTCGCAGCGCCGGTTCACTGACCTGACCGTTGGAAGTAAAAGGCGTAACACATGCGACATAACAACCCTTTAACGTCATGGCGACTCGTTCCTTTCAAATGAAGCTTAGTGTACGGGAATCGGGGATCAGCCCTCTTTGACTACCCATACTTTGAGTTTTGCCGATACGGTGTGATAGAGATTGATGGTGACGGTATATACGCCGAGTTGTTTGATCGGCTCTTCGAGCTCGACATGCCGTTTTTCAATTTCAAATCCTTCTTTTGTAAGAAAGTCGGCAATTTCCTGAGCGGTAACGGAGCCAAAAATTTTATCTCCTTCACCCACTTTAACCGGAATAGTGCAGGGAATTTGTTCTATTTTAGTTGCCAGTTCACGGGATTCCTTGATCTTTTTTTCCTCATGAATTTCGTTGAGATGTTTTGCTTCAGCGACCCGTTTTTTATTTCCTTCGGTGGCAGGCACGGCTATTCCCTGTGGGATAAGATAATTACGGGCATAACCGTCTTTGATGGTAACCACATCGAGTGCCTTACCGAGCTTCTCATAATCTTTCATTAAAACGACTTCCATACTCAACAATGCTCCTCATGAAATGTATATACGCAGAATTCATTTAATATTCTGGGAAACAAACGGCAACAGGGCAAGATGTCGCGCCCGTTTGACGGCAACAGCAAGTTTCCGTTGATTTTTTGCGCTTACACCGGAAAGACGCCGGGGGACTATTTTCCCCCGTTCGGTGATATAGCGGGAAATAATACGAACATCTTTATAATCGGGTTTCACTTTGTTTTGTTCGAACCAACACACTTTTTTTATTTTTCGTCGTGCCATTGCCATAGTTGTTTACTCCTTGTTGTCCTTTCTGATATTTATACTATTATTTATACTACACCAACTAACGTACATGCGCCATCAGCCTTTGTCATTTGCTTGGTTTCTGGCGCTGGTCCCATAATCATTTGAAGGTTGTTCGTTCTCGACAACCGGGCGTTCCTTACGAAGCGCAACATTATGACGTGCGACATCGTTTTTCAGATCACGGACAACCGTTAGATGGCGTAGGATATGATCATTGAGTTTTATGTGTTTTTCCAGTTCGGAAATGACGTCACCCGTGCCGGAGAAGATGAAAAGACAATAATATCCCGTCCTTTTTTTATGAATTGGATAGGCAAGCGCCCTTTTACCCCACACATCGGTTTTTTCAAATCCGGCACGTTGGGCGATAATTTCTTCAATCTGCCGCTGCTCTCTTTGAAGAACATCTTCGGGAAGAGTTCCATCAAACACAACCATTGATTCGTATGGCCGTATCATTGTGCTACCTCCTATGGTCGTAAGGCCCTGTTTATTGAGTAAATACAAGGCAGGATGTTAATTATAACTATTCATCACGGCATCGATACCTTCTGCCGCAAATAATTTCAGAATTTCGTGTGTCTTTGCCAACATTTCGGATACAATCTTTTCTTCTGACCCACTGAAATTACCCAGTACAAAATCGATTATTTCGGTTCCCTCAGGAAGCGGTCCGGTACCGATGCGTAAACGTGGAAAATCAGGACCGATCTGCCCGATAATGGATTTTAAACCGTTATGTCCGCCGTCAGAACCGTTTCGACGGGCACGCATCGTGCCCAACGGTAAATGGACATCATCAACAATGACCAGACATCTGTTCTGCGGCGTCTTACACTTTTCTAAAACCGCCTTTACCGTTAAACCGGAGCGGTTCATGAATGTCAATGGTTTTATTGCAGCAACAGATTGTGCTGATTGTAATTTTCCTCGAATAAATTCCGCCCCGGGGAAAAAGATGCGTCTTCGATCGGAAAGGTACCCATTAAATGAATCAATGACTCTAAACCCTATGTTATGACGTGTTTGAAAATACTTTTTTCCCGGATTCCCTAAACCGAAATAAATAACATCAAATTGTCCATAAGTAAAATCCGCTCTCAAACGCAGGCGGCGAAAAAAAGAAAACCCACCCATAGGTGAGATGTTGACGCCTATTCTGTCGGAGCTTCCGGTGCCGTTGCATCAGCAGTTTCTTCAGCCGCAGCTTCTTCAACTGGCGGAGTCTCAACTATCTCCCGCGTGGCATGCGTCACCACAGCAACCACCTCTTCAGGTGAATCTTTAATCGTAATATTCGGTATAGAAATATCCTTTATATGAATTGAATCACCAACATGAAGTCCTGAAACATCAATTGAAATATTTTCAGGAATATCCATGGGAAAACACTCTATCGTAAAAGATTTTACAGGATTTCCAAGGACACCGCTCTCTTCTTTTACTCCTATTGCGATTCCAGTAATTTGAACCGGACAGTGGACGGTAACCTTTTCATCCATTGCAACATGTTGAAAATCAATATGATAAAACCAGTTATCCCTTATAACATGACGCTGCATTTCTTTAATTACGGCAATAGAGTCTTCCTGTTGCGTTCCTAATCCCAGATCAATAAGATGAGTAAGATGTTTATTCCGAACAATAGCAGCAAATTCATGTTGATCGACTTCAATGGGTTGTGGTTTGGTTTTTTTTCCGTAATATATTGCCGGTACCCACCCTTTCAATCGCGCTTTCCGTGTATAGGATTTTCCCGTACCGCTACGCGTTCGCGTTTTTAATTTTATAATTTCCACTGTGACCTCCTCACGATACCAGCAACGTAATACCGTGTAACGTACTTTTAATGTAAAATTAACACTGGGGCGGAAGGATTCGAACCTCCGAATGCGAGGACCAAAACCTCGAGACTTACCGCTTGTCGACGCCCCAGAAAAAAGCAATATAATATATATCAATGCCCTTATTTGAAGAAAGATGTTCTTTCAAATGGACGAGGGATCAACAGCTGTTGCTACTGCCGGTGCGATATTTTTCGTTGCCGTCCGAAGTTCCGCGGCTTTCGCCCGGATACGTTCAGATTCGAATGCATCGAAGATGGCGGATTCAATTTTTTTTCGCATCTCATTCGTGATCGGATGAGCGATATCTTTAAATAAACCACAACGTTTACGCCGACTGGGCATGGAAACGAAATAGCCGTTGGTGCCGTTTATTACTTTCAGATTATGTATTACAAAGCAGTCGTCGAAAGTGATACTGGCAACTGCTTTAAGGGTTGCTTGGTCTTTGAGAGTAACTCTGACTTCGGTGATCGTCATGGCAGACCTCCTGAGAGAATAGGTGCGTTTTGATGGCCAGGTGGTACTAAAGCAATAATATAATTGAAAGTTATTTCTTCGACAACTAAACATAAACCGGTTAAAGGTGAGGGACTCTTTAAAATATAGAGATAAAGCGGTGCTTTTTCTAGAGTAAATAAAATGCAAAGGTATGGGGACAAATTATATTAACCGGTGAAAAAGGTATTTAAAATTGTTTTTTACCGGTGTAAAACAATTATTTTACCTTTTTTATTCACCAGACGATTTTCAGGATATAAGGCGAATGTGTAGCTATGGTAAGCGGAAAAAAAGATTTATTATCACTCCTTGAGCTCACCACTGATGAGATCAATGGAATATTATTGACGGCTCAACAAGTTAAGCATCAGCGACCGATTGCGGATGTGCGTATTTTCAACAATAAAAGCGGTGTGATGATTTTTGAAAAACCGTCTCTTCGGACACGTATCACTTTTGAGACGGCGATGTATGAATTGGGGGGTCACCCGATCAATCTGTCTGCCGACACGATCGGTTTAGGAAAACGCGAAACTGTGGCCGATATAGCGCGAAATCTTGAACGTTGGGTTCATCTCATTATTGCACGAACCTTTAGTCATGTCACGGTCAAGAAACTCGCCGAATTCAGTTCAATACCCGTTATCAATGCTTTGACCGATCTTTTTCATCCCTGCCAGGCATTGGCGTTCGCTCAAACCCTGCATGAAACCATCGACCGTCGTACGAACGTTCACGCTGTTTTTATCGGGGATTGCAATAACGTATGCAACTCCATAATGGTGCTTTGTGTAAAATTAGGGTATGATTTTACCGTTGTCTGTCCGCCTCAGTATACACCTCACCCTCAGATTCTAAAAGAGTGTCTGTCAATTGCACAATCGAAAGGGTGCACGGTTACGGTATCGCATGATATTTTTAATGCCGTTAAAAATGCGACGGTGCTTTACACTGATGTCTGGACAAGCATGGGGCAGGAAGCGGAAACCGAACGTCGGCGAAGGGATTTTTCCCCCTATCAGGTCAATCGGGCTGTATTATCTCACGCGCCCGCCGATGTGCTTGTGTCTCACTGTTTGCCTGCTCATCGGGGAGAGGAAATAACGAGCGAGGTGCTTGATTCCGAGCATTCGATCGCACTCGAGGAAGCTGAAAACAGGTTGCACGTGCAAAAAGCCGTAATCGTGCATCTTTTCTCATAAACATGCTTTTAAGGTGAAAAAATGATAAATTATACTGCAACGGTCTTTAATACGAGGTGGCATACATGAGTGAACAGAGAGTTCCTTATGGCAGTGATGCGTTAGATAGTATGATATCAGGAGGGTTCCTCCAGGGTTCGGCAAATTTAATTGAAGGCGCACCCGGTACGGGTAAAACCACGATAGGCATGCAATATATTTACAATGGAATAATCAAGTACGGTGAGCCGGGCTTGATCATTACCTTTGAGGAGTTTCCTCAGCAATATTACCATGACGCTATGCAATTCGGTTGGAATTTCAAAAAACTCGAAGAACAGAAGCTGCTTAAAATTATCTTCAGTGACCCCCACACGACACTGGCCGAATTCGATAAGATGGACGGCGAACTGGTTTCTCTGGTCGAGCATATGAATATCAAGCGTGTGGTCATCGACAGCATGACTCATTTTGAATCGATTGCCGTTGATCCGTATGAATTGCGCGGGCTTGAAAGCCGTTTGATCAATGCGCTGAAACGCGAAGGCGTCACCAGCCTCTTTCTGCGGGAAAACGACAATCTGCTCGGCCAGGTGACTCATGTCACCAGTAAAATTCCTTTTATTGTGGATTCATATCTGCTGTTACGGTATGTTGAAATCGACAGCGCTATTGCAAAAGCGCTCTGTATTTTGAAAATGCGCGGGAGCGATCATCAGAAAGATATACGGTGTTTTCGTATCACCTCTCAGGGAATCGAGGTTGAAGCTAAATTCAGCGGCCGCGAAGGGATTATGAGCGGCATCGGGCATTCGACGCCCCAAGATGCGTTCGTAAATGTATTCGGAAAGAAAAAATGATCGTTTCATCGGAGCTTTCATTGGAAACCGTTCTGCTGGCAGGGTATGTCTTTTCCAGCAGTCTGCTTAATATCGTGGCGTTGTTCATCTCTTCGTTTTATCAGCACCGGCTGCATCAGCCTTCACCTCAGGCCGGCTTCGTTATTGCGGTACTATTTTCTTTTGTATATATTTTTCTTCTTTTTTTCGGCACGCCCGGTTCGATGGTGGCAAGCATTGTGTCGGTGGTCTCATTGCTTGTGTACGGCATCACTTCGTCATACAGCATTCTGATGCTTTTTTTCACCATGAGAAACGTTCGAAAATAAATGATTCATCAGCAAGGCATATT
>JAFGNB010000151.1 GCA_016927235.1 Chitinispirillaceae bacterium | reverse complement strand
TACAATGCCGCTTATTCGTTGACGTATCAGGAGGGGTTGGAATATATTGATAAACATCCCGACATCGATATCGTTCTTCTGGACGTTAATCTGCGGTCAGAGCTCAGCGGCATCGAGGTTCTGCCGCTTATCAAAGAAAAAAACAAGTATGTTCAGGTGATCATGTTTACCTCCTACGACCGGTTGGATGTCGGTCTTGAGTGTATGAAACGCGGCGCCATGGACTTTATGACAAAACCGTTCGATGAAAAGCATTTTTTACGCGTTGCATCGATCGCGCTTGAGAAAAAACGTTTGGAGCAGATCAAAGATCTCTATTTCGACATGGTCGTTCACGATTTGAAGAATCCCCTGCAATGTATATGCGGTTCATTCGAGATGTTGCACGAACAGCTCAAAGAGACGCTTGCTCCTATTCAGTTACGGTTGTTTGAAACCGCGGAGAGCGGGATTCATCAGATTCAATTGATCATCGGTAATATTCTCGGCATCACCAGTTTTGAAAAGGGGTCCCTTATCGCCCGCAGGGAAAGTTTCGCCGTTGCCGAAGCGGTACATGAGACGACGACACTCTATGATTCGATTGAAGTGAAGCTGTCCGACGCCCTGCCCGTGACGATCAGGTCCGACCGCGACCTGTATATACGCATATTGACAAATATCATCAGCAACGCACTGCGGTTCGCGACAGTCGGGAGTACCGTCCCGGTTTTCATCGATTATGATGCAGGCAACCGTTTCCTTACCACGTCGGTTATGAACCGGGGCTCATATATCGACGAGAAGCACCGTGAGGTTATTTTCAGTAAATTTATCGGCGTCCAGCGGTCGATCGGCTCTCTGAGAGGACAGAATTTCGGTTTGGGACTTACCTTCAGCAGGATGGCCATCGAAGCGCTTGAAGGCGCTATCTGGGTGGAGAGCAACAAAGATACCCAGGAGACTACCTTTAAATTTAAAATTAAGGATTTTACTGTGGTTTGAATGGAGAAGTCGGCCTGCGGACTGCCTTGAATTTTTTTTTAAGTTCTCGCTACAATTTTATCAATTAAAATCCCTTATAAACAATTGCCATGCTTCAAGATGCCGTTTTTACCCGAGTGCGGGCCACAAGTGACATTTTTTTAAAAAAAATTATTTTTTCAGCAGCGGGGAAGAAGTAAATTAAAGAATAAAAAACGGCCGACGTAACCTTTTCCCCTGATGGTGAACAATGGATAAACACATTACTGCGGTGAAGGAACTCCCCGGATATTGCAGAAAAAAAGATGCATGGAATCAAATCGTGGATTTGGCGGGCTACTCTAAAATAATTCCTCAGGTCGACGTCATACGTATTCATGAAGAGCATGCATCCCGTCTGCGGTCAGAGTGGTTTATTACGCTCGACGGCGCCCCGTTTTCATGGATTGAACTTGATACGCTTGAAGAGAAACGGTTTATTTTTCAATCAGAGGCCATAAGCGGTGATTTTGATACGTTAAAAGGTGAATGGAAAATCGAGGACAGGAAAAGCGGCGGCATCTGCCTGTCCTATTCCTTGGAATATGACCTCGGCATTCCGGTGATTGAGGAAAATTGCGGGGATATTTTGAAGGCTAAACTCCAGTGTTTTATCGATACGCTTGTCGAGAAACAGAGCTTCAGTATTAGAGAGAATTCAGCGGAGGGGCGCCGTTTCAAACGGGTTCCGTTGAACCGTCATTGCTCCTTCATTATTGACGGACGCATCGTTGAGGCGAATATTCTGAACTTTTCCCGCGGCGGAATGGCGATCAATCTGTTAAAAGGCATGCTGGGGACAGCCCCCTACCGGGAAACGGAACTGCATATGGACGCCGTCTCTTCACAGGGACGCCTCGTATTCGATCACCATTACAACACCCATCGCGTGATATTCAGCGAGCCGCTGAACGAATCCGATTTCAAGTCGCTGTTTGCACAATGGGCGGAGGGTGTCAGCTTTTCGGATGAAATGGTCCGGATCTACGAGGTCATGACCGCCCCGTCGAGCGGCGTTCCGCGTCAATTCACTCAAATGTCGGCCGGATAAGTTCTCGACGTCGACACCCTCGGCAGGGTCCGGTTATTATGTGGACGCGCCGGGGGTATCGGTATATAATCTCCATATGCCGCCGGCGATTTCGATTATTGTTTGTTCCCGTAAAGGCCCTTCCTTCGCTCTGCACGAGCGCAACCTCCGTAAAACGGTCGGTACCGCTTCGTGCGAATATATCCGGATAGACAACCGTGACAACCGTTACTCTCTGAGCGCGGCCTATAACGAAGGGGTCCGTCGCTCCCGCGGCGGCATTGCCGTTTTCGTGCACGAGGACGTGTTTTTCATGGAAGGGGGATGGGGGGAAAAACTGGTCGGGAAATTCAAAGATCCGACCATAGGCCTTGTCGGCGTTGCGGGGACGGAATACCTTTTCGCCGATGAGCCGGGATGGGTCGCGGCAGGCCGGCCTTTCATTCATGGGCATGTCATCCATGAACTTGAAAACGGCGAGGTCTACAACCTGACGGTCTTTTCATGGGAAAAAGAAGACATCGATGTGGTTGCGGTTGACGGACTGTTCTTCGCCGTGCGCAAGGAACTGTTCGGCACGGTCGGGTTTGACGAAACGGTTTTTGACGGTTTCCATTTCTATGATATTGACCTTTGCATGCAAATCCGCAGGACCCACCGCTGCATCGTCACATGGGACCTGCTTGTCAAGCATCAGTCGGGGGGCTCATTCGACGAACACTGGAAACGCTACGCACTCAGATTTATTGCAAAATACCGATCCGAACTTCCTGCAAGCTGTGCAGCAACGGTTCCCGACCGTACCCGCCGGATCCCTTTCGAAAATTATAATCTGAAGAACAGAGCGCCGCAGGTGACGATTGTCTGAAGGCGAGGCGCGGATAACCCGTCCGGCAATCCATCGGCTAGGCAGCGGCCGCTTTTTCATCTTTGTATGTAACAAAAAACCGGCACTGTAATCAAATAAGCATATATTTTTTAGACCGGATGATCATTTTATGAACCCACGATGGGTACTACTGTTCGGTTTGCTGTTTAGTACAGACCCGATTGCGGGCGACGGCCGTGAGGAACAGGATACGCTTCTTACCCTGCAGGGAGCGGTCGAGCATGCAATAAACCACGGCCTGTCGATGCGCGTCGCGACCACCCAGCGGCAATCCGTCGCCATCGACCTTTTTGCTGCGTGGGAGGCGCTGATGCCGACCGCCCGGGCTACTCTTTCAACATCGGGAGGACAATCGCTTACCTCCTCATCGTCCTCTTTTTCGGCAGGAGCTTCGGCAGGGACCGATTATGAGTTGTCACCCTCACGCTTCCTGTCTTACCGTGCCGGCAGGAACCGCAGTAGCGCCGCACAGTACGATGTCGACCAGCGGCGCAAGGATATCGCCGCGGAGGTCGTACTTTACTATGTCAAAACCGTGGGAGCGAAGAAACTTATCGAGGTGGAAGAGCATAATGTCGAGTATCAGCAGCGGAAACTCGAGGAAATCGAGGCGCTTTTTCAGCAGGGAATCAAGGCACGGTCGGATGTTTTACAGCAGAAGACCGGTGTTTTCGAGGCGCAGTCGCGACTGCTCGGTGCCGTGCAGGAGTTTCACCGGGTAAAGTTTACGGTCCTTGATATTCTCGGGCTGCCGCTCTCCGACCGTTACCGGTTCGACACGACGGCGGTCATGGCTCTTCTCTTTCATTTTTCCGGTGACTCAGCCGCTCAACCGTCGTCAACGCTCTCGCCGGAGACGGATGCAATTACCGCACAGCGGTATCGTGTAGTTGCCGCTGAAGCAGCGCTGACGGGGAGCCGCTATGGGTATATTCCCTCGCTGTCGTTTTCGGCAGGGTGGTCCGCAGCTGCCGAAGGCGGAAGCATGGGCGGTTCGGTGGCACGACTCGGTGAGGGCGGAGGATCGTCCTCCTTGCATGTCGGTGCGTCGCTTGGTATTCCGCTGTTCGATAAAAAACAGCGTTGGCTGCAGGTTAAAAACGCCGAAATAAATTTGCAGTCGGCACAACTGGAACTCGAGCGGCTGGAACGGGCCTTCATGCTGGCCGTAAGGCGGGCCGAGCTGGACGATGCGATGGCCATTGAGCAGATCAGTGTGGCAGACGTACGATGCGCCGCGGCACAGGAGGCGCTGCAGGCGATGGAGGAACGGTATAGCGTGGGTGCATCGACGATTGTCGAACTCAACGCCGTTCAATCAGATTATACCGAAGCGCAAAGCGCGCTGGTTCAGGCGCGGTTTGACCGCATTTCGAGCCGCATCGAATTATTGCATGAAACCGGCCGGATCGACCACGTTATCGCGCTTATCACCATGCGGCCATCGGAAAAGAGGTAGTGACAATGAAGAAAAAATGGATCGTCGGACCCGCGGCGGCCGTCCTTCTCGGCGCCGCCGCCTTCGGAGTGGCGCTTCTGCGCCAGCGTTCGGCGGGCGTCGAACCGGAATACACGACCGTCCCGGTCGAAAGGGGCGAGATCGTCAATTCGATCACCAGCACCGGAACGCTTGAGCCGGTCTCCATCGTTGAGGTCGGGACGCAGGTTTCGGGGATCATCGATAAACTATATGCCGACTTCAACGATGTCGTCGAAAAGGGGCAGCTCATCGCCGAACTCGACCGGACCGTCCTGTCGGGGGCGCTTGACGAGGCGATCGCCAACCGGAACCGTGTGAAGGCGCTTTTCGATCTCGCGCAGGCGGAGTTGAAGCGCAACGAACCGCTTTTTAAAAAAGGGTTTCTTTCCGAGCAGGAATTCACGAAACTGCGCACCGACTATATTACGCAGGAAGCCATGCTGCATTCGGCGGAGGCTTCGGTCGTCAAGGCGCGCACCAATTTACACTATGCGACCATCACCTCGCCGATCAATGGAACGGTGATCCAGCGGAACATCGAGGTGGGCCAGACGGTTGCGGCGAGCTTTTCGGCGCCCACGCTTTTCGTGATCGCCGAAGATCTGAGAAGAATGCAGATACTTGCCAGCGTCGATGAGGCCGATATCGGCGTCATACGACAGGGACAGGAGGTGCGTTTTACGGTTCAGGCGTTTCCCGAAAAGAAATTTTCAGGCCTTGTCGAACAGGTACGGCTGCAGCCGACGGTGTCACAGAATGTGGTTACCTATACCGTCGTCATTACGACCCGAAACAGCGACGGCACGCTCCTGCCGGGAATGACGGCAACCGTTGATTTTATCGTCGAAAAGGCGGTCGACGTTCTCATGGTGCCCAATGCCGCGCTGCGGTTCAATCCGTCGGGCGATTCGGCACGGCGGCCGCTGATGCGGGTGGCGAAAAGGGAGAGGGATTTCAGGAAGAGCGGCGGTGAGATGCAGCGGGATTCCCTGAAGGCTATGCGGAGACCCCGTTTCGAAAAACAGGCTGCCGACACTGCACGCGGGAAAAGAGGGGTCGTCTGGATATGGGTATCCGGCATTCCGCTCCGAGCGGCATATATCCGGACGGGAATTACGGATGGAAAGATGACGGAAGTACGCTCCGGCGCAGCGATTGCTGAAAGCACGCTGGTCATTACCGGGATAAAGACGACCCCGAAAAAAAAGATCAAATCGGTATCGCTCCTGCCGCAACCGGGACGTCCGGGACGCAGGCGGTGAGCGGGCCGGGCAGAAGGCAGAAGGAGGCGGTAATGGCTGACATTCTCTTTTTTTCTTTGCCGCCGTCAATCGTACCTTTTGAAAAGCCGTAGAGAATATCGATGAACTGCATCGTCAACCTCGATTCCGTAACGAAAACCTACCGTATCGGCGATATCGCGGTCGAGGCGCTGCGTGGAGTAAGCCTGCGGATCAACCAAGGCGAATTCGTCGCGATCATGGGGGCGTCGGGTTCCGGGAAGTCGACGCTTATGAACATTATCGGATGCCTCGATACGCCGAGCAGCGGACAGTACACCCTCCTGTCGCGCGAAGTGGGCGCCATGAACCGCCGTGACCTCGCCCGTATCCGCAATAGGTGCATCGGGTTTGTTTTCCAGAATTTCAATCTTATACGGCGGACCACCGCTCTCGAAAATGTCGAACTGCCGGTGTATTATCAGCGTAACCGCAAAAAAGAGCATGCCCGTGAGCGCGCGCGCATGGCCCTCGAGAAAGTGGGCCTGGCCGACCGGGTGCACCATGTTCCGAACCAGCTCTCGGGCGGTCAGCAGCAGCGCGTCGCCATAGCGCGCGCTCTTGTCAACGAGCCGCCGCTGCTTCTGGCCGATGAGCCGACCGGTGCGCTCGACAGTGTTACCTCAATAGAGATCATGGCGCTCTTTCAGCAGCTTAACCGTCAGGGAAAGACCGTTATTCTGGTAACGCACGAACAGGACATCGCGCAGTACGCCGGCCGTCTGATCCGTATGCTCGATGGGGTGGTGGTGGCGGACGAGCGCATCATCTCGCCGCGGGTGGCCGAAGCGGCCGGTGCGGAAGCGCCGATCCAAACGACAGGTGAAAACTGAATGGATCTTCCACACCTTATCAGGACCGCCCTCAAGAGCATCATCCGCAACCGCATGCGGTCGCTTCTGACGATGCTCGGAGTGATCATCGGCGTCGCATCGGTCATCGACATGGTTGCCGTCGGCAAAGGGGCCCAGCTGCAGATCGAGGAGCAGATCGCCGCCCTCGGGACAAACGTGATCATGATACATCCCGGAGCGGCGTCGCAGCGGGGCATCCGCATGGGAGCCGCGAGCCGCCAGAGTCTGACGGTCGATGACGTTACCGCACTTGAAAACGATATCCCTTTTCTTACCGCGGTCTCGCCGGTCGCCCGAGCGGGCGGGCAGGTCATTGGCGGCGGCGGCAACTGGCAGACCAACGTCTACGGTGTCGATCCGGCGTATCTCGCCATCCGCGACTGGAAGCTTCAGGCGGGCGAAGTCTTTACGGAGCGCGACATCAGAACCTCGGCAAAAAAGGCGGTCCTCGGTGCAACGGTCGCGAAGGAGCTTTTTGCCGATCAGGACCCGCTCGGCGCGCAGATCCGCATCAGGAATATTCCTTTTACGGTTGTGGGTCTGCTTGACGAAAAAGGACAGGAAGCAATGGGACGCGATCAGGACGACCTGCTGCTGGCTCCCTATACGACCGTGCTCAACCGTCTCGGCGGTACGCGCTTTATCGATCAGATCATCGCCAGCGTTGATGAGAAGGACAATGTGGAAACTGCTCAGGCTCAGATCGAATCGGTTCTGCGGAAAAGCCATAAACTGATGGCAAGTGAAGAGAGCGACTTCCGGATCATGACGCAAACGGAAATAATGTCGCGGGCAACCGAGATGAGTTCCGTGATGACCATGCTCCTCGGAGCGATCGCCGGCGTCTCGTTGATCGTCGGCGGCATCGGAATCATGAACATCATGCTCGTTTCGGTGACCGAACGGACGCGTGAGATCGGCATCCGCATGGCAATAGGCGCACGGGGTGGCGATATTCTGATGCAGTTTCTTATCGAATCAATGGTACTGAGCCTTCTGGGCGGCTGCATCGGCATCGTCGGAGCGATTGTTTTGGCATGGGGGGCGCAGCACTGGTTCGGGTTGCGCGCTTCGATCGATTCCGGCGTGGTAACGCTCGCCTTTTTCTTCTCGGCCGCGGTGGGGGTTTTTTTTGGATTTTACCCCGCACGCAAGGCAGCCAGGCTGGATCCGATTGAGGCGCTAAGGTATGAATGATCGAGGACGCCGCTCCCTAACCCCTCGGCCACAGAGCGAACAACCTGGAACGCCGGAATGCATTTCTTTCTTCCGTTTTTACGCTGCCATTTATTATTATAATTGAACGGCAGAAGCGATATCCTGTCTCTGCAGTAATTTCATTGACGAGAGGCTTTCCTCAACCTCCAACTTGAACGGTTAAACCATGAGAAAAATCAGAATCGTTTCGCAGGTCGTTTTTCTAGCGCTGTTCATCGGCTTTCTCTATGTTGTCAACAATCAGATGCGCGGGTATGCGCTGGAGAGTGAATTCCTCCTGCGATTCAATCCGTTTACCGCAGTGCTGACGCTGCTGGCATCGCATTCGATTCTATTTTCGTTCGCCGTTACGGCGCTCGTCATCGGTGTCGCGACGATACTCTTCGGCCGGTTCTTCTGCGGTTTTCTCTGCCCGCTGGGAACGCTCATCGACGCTTCCGATACGTGGTTTTTCAAGAAAATACGATTAAAAGAGCGAACGGTTCCCCGTTATTTTCAGCGGATCAAATACGGCATTATGATCGCTTTTCTCATCCTCGCACTCTTCGGCGCGATTTTTCCGCTGTACCTCGGACCGCTCTCGTTTACCACACGTCTGATTACCATGGTCATCGATCCTGTCCTGAAAATCGTCGGGACCGACATCAACCGCCTGATCGGGGCGGCTTCTCCTACGGCAAGCGCTTTGATGTACAGTAAATTCCCCATGACCATCCGGTTTTTTTACGGCGGTGCGGCAACGCTGATCATGGGAATGCTCGTTTTCGGAGGCGGGTTCTGGGACAAGCGGTTCTGGTGCCAGTACATCTGCCCGAGCGGCGCCTTTCTCGGACTGATCGGCAGGTTTTCATTTTTCAGAAGGAGTGTCGATACGAAAACCTGCAACAGTTGCCAGCGGTGCGTCAAAGCGTGCCCGGTGCACGCAATCGACGACCAGGACGTGAAAAAAACCAATGTGGCCGAATGCATCGAGTGCGGCGTCTGCGTGCAGCTGCGCGATGGCTGCAGCGCATTTCGTTTCGGGAAGACGGACCTGCACCTGAGCTCCGGCCCCGATCTTAAACGGCGTCATGTGGTCGCCGGTGTTGCCGGCGGGCTGCTGCTCGCGCCGGTGTTTCGCGCCAATGCGGTAAGCAAGCGGGACGCCACCGGCCGCCTGATTCGTCCTCCGGGTGCGCTTCCGGAAAAGGATTTCCTTGCAAAATGCATCGGGTGCGCCGAGTGCATGAAAGCCTGCCCCACCAACACCCTGCAGCCCTGCCTCTTTTTCGACGGATTCAACCGGCTTTACACGCCGAAGGTGGTGCCGCGTATTGCCGGTTGTGAAGAGAAATGCCACCTCTGCGGCCATGTCTGCCCGACGGGCGCGCTGCGGAAGCTTTCCTACGAGGAGAAACGGTTCGCCAAGATCGGCACCGCGGTGATCGACCGGCACCGCTGCCTTGCCTGGGCCCAGAACAAGGAGTGCCTGGTGTGCGACGAGGTCTGTCCGTACAATGCGATCAGCGCCTATGTGGTCGAGACGACCAAGGGACGTTTCAAGGTGCCGGTAGTTGATGAGGATCTCTGTCTGGGGTGCGGTATGTGTGAGCAGCACTGCCCGATTTTCGACACCGCGGCGATCGTCGTATATAAATTCGGTGAGAATCGGCTGGCCAGGGGGCCTTATGCGTCGGATGTTCAGAAGGAGGTTATCCTTGAAAAAAGGCGCGCGTCGGACAGTAAGCAGCTTGGAAAAAGCGATACTCCCGATGCAGCCGTCTCTTCCCCGGGGAGTAGTTCCGGCTTTCCGGAGGGATTTTCCTCCAAGGGCTTCATCGAGGAGCCGGCCGATAAAGCTCCAAGCAGCCTTCCGCCGGGATTTTTGGAGTAAGGGAGAGTATATTAAGGAGATAGAAGACAGAAGCTAGGAAACAGGAGACGGAAGTCGGAAAGCAATTTACCGTGCGCGCGATCGAAGTATTAAAGATGGCGATAAATTCAATCTCCGGAAATTGATCGAGAGGAGGATACAATGTCGACACGGCGGGAGTTCATCGGGACGGCTGCGGCGGGTGCTGCGGTTCTTGCAGCGGGGCATGGTTTCGCACAGGGGGCCGCCTCAGGTTCGAAGAGTGAAGTTTTTGTGGGAAAAGGTTCCGCCGAAGAGGTCATCCCGAAAATCTTTGCAAAAATGGGCGGTATCGGGCAATTCGTCAAGCAGGGATCGCGCGTCATGATCAAACCGAACATGAGTTTCGCCAACCCTCCCGAATGGGGAACCGGCACCTCGCCCGAGGCGGTGTATACCATGGCAAAACTCTGCCTCGAAGCGGGCGCCAAACGGGTGATCGTCTGCGACAATACCCTGCGCGAGCCGGAACAGTGCAAGGCGAAAACGGGCGTCGCCGCGGCAATCAAGGATCTCAAAGGCGTCGTCCTGTTCATCCCGAAACAGGACAGCATGTTCATCGCCAAGAGCGATCCGCGGGCGAAGTCGCTTTCGTCAACAGAAGTCGTCAAGCAGGTGTATGAAACCGACTGTCTGATTTCGCTGCCGTGCGCGAAAACGCACAGCGCCGCGGGGGTGTCGTTTAATTGTAAAGGATTAATGGGCCTCATCAAGGAACGGGCCGCCTTCCACCGCGAGACCGACATGCACACCGCCATTCCGGAACTGCTTTACTATATAAAACCTCACGTCTGTTTCGTCGATGCGACGCGGGCGCTTCTCGACAACGGCCCGGCGGGGCCGGGAAAAGTCGTCGAGCTGAAGACCTTCGTCGGCGGCATTGATCCGGTGGCGGTCGACAGCTACGCCGTCACCCTCGCCTCATGGTACGGCAAGACCTTCGACGGGACAAAGGTCAAACATATCAAGAATGCCGGAGAGCTGAACCTGGGGAATGTCGAATCGAGCATGATTACCGAGATACCGGTGTGACGGCAGAGCGTTCCGGCAACTATTTCAGACAGGGGAGAGCGTGAACCGAACGGTATGGTGTGCGTGCGCCGTAATGACGGCAATGGGTGCGTTGTTGCCGGCGGCGGGGGCGGAATCGTCGCTTTCGTGGCGGGTATTCAAGAAAGATGAAAATACGTGGATCTACTATCCGAAAGGGCTGATGCTTTTCTCGACGCTTTCCCGGTCGGTGAAACCTTTTCCGATCGACCCGATCCGCAGCGTGGATACGCTGACCGATTGCATCGAGTATGACGGGTATCTCTGGGTAGTGGCGAACGCCGGTCTGTATCAGATCGACATGGCCACGCAAAGCGTTGAGAGAATCACCCTGCCGGGCGATTCCACGGTTTCGGGGAAGATCGCGCAGGATGTCGATTACCTCTGGCTGGCCGCCGGACAAACGCTTATGCGGTTTGACAAGCTTGGCCGTGAATGGATGCATTTTCCCCTCCCTGCGGAAGGGACCGAACGCATCGTCGGGCTGTGGGCCGACGGCGAGGAGGTCTTCTGGCTGGGAAAAACGGCGCTCTATCGCTTTACATCAGCGACTGAGAAGTGGAATGCATATCCGCTCGACAAACCGCTCGGCGACGGGGTCGTTTTCTACCCCGGCATGAAGTCCTTCAAGGTCATCGACGGAACGACGGTATCGCTGTACCAGCCGGCCTCCTTTTCGTGGCGTCATACGAGTCTCGCCGTCACGCCGCGCGACGTCTTCGACGAAGATTCGGCAATTTACATAAGCGATGGAAAGGGCGTGCGGAAGATCGCCTGCGAGACGGGAATGACGAAGGTGTTGAATCTTCCCAATCCGGGCGAAATACGCGCGATAGCGACCATGGGGGATTCGCTGGTGCTTATGACCGACAAGCGAATAGGAAAATTCGCACTCGAACAGGAAACGATGACGTTTCTCGAATACGACCAGAAGGTGCAAACGGAAGCGATTCAGAAAGTGGTGCCGCTCTCCTCCTTTTTTCTGATCGTCACCCCGGAGGAGGTCTCCTGTTACGACAAGGAGGTACGCTCATGGCAGCATGTGCCGCGCGCCGGTTTTCAGCAGAAGAGGAAGGTGTTCTCGTGGAACGAGGATGAGTGCGTTCTGCGGTATGCACCGGGGTATCAGTCGACCATAAGCGGCAGCGTCCGCAGCGGCATGACCTTCGATTGGGAGGGATATGATTATGATACCACGTATCATTACCCGGGCGGCGGGGTGATTGATACCGTCATCGACAGTATACCGCTGGTCAATTATGCGGGACCCGATTTTATCGGGAATGTGAATGTGCACACCTCCGACAGGAACGACCGGATCGCCGACGTCTTTTTCAACAATTCGAGCCGGGTGACTGCGCCGAGCAAAGGTCTTTATTTCCGCGGCAACCGGGATGATTATCTCAACACGCTCCGTATCGGCACCACAAGCAGCGATCTGATCAAGTCGCCGCTTCTGCCCGAGGTTTCCATGGAAGGGGGGACCGCCGTACTGGAGAGCAGGGCGCGTCTCGAAACGCGGGACAGAAAGATCGCCCGGCTTGCGGGCGGGACGGGGTATATCACGACGAAAACGATCACCAGGATGCTTCCTTACCGCGCCGACGGTACGTATCGTCTGACCGCGGAAGCCGGCGTTGACAGCACGGACAGC
This sequence comes from Chitinispirillaceae bacterium, assembly GCA_016927235.1. Classification (GTDB taxonomy): domain Bacteria; phylum Fibrobacterota; class Chitinivibrionia; order Chitinivibrionales; family Chitinispirillaceae; genus JAFGNB01. The sequence continues at coordinate 11,115 of JAFGNB010000151.1, read as the reverse complement.
ACCGGGGTGGAAGACAGTACCGCCCTGGCGGATACGGTCAGATTCGTCAAAGGATCGTGCAAAGTGACCGTTGACGGCGAAACGCTCGATACCACCCTCTATAATTTCTATGTTGCAACCGGTAAGCTGCAGTTCAACGCCTTGGCGCCGATCGACCCCGTCTCTTCGATCGTCGTTGAGTATCAGGTGCAGACCGTCCCCGAGGGGGATATTTCCAACGTTGAAATCATCCCGTCGCACCGTTTCGGCACACTGCACTTCGGGAGTTTCACTCTCTCCCCGAAAGAGTGGATTTCCGCGCAGGTCGGCTATACGGGAGTCGACCGTGACACGCTGAATTCGATTTTCAATGTTGCGGTCCCGCTTGAGTTCAGAAACAACGACAAGAAAATGATGTTGAAATTCAGGCCGGAATTCCTGTATGACATCAACAGCAAGGCAAAGGCCGGGGGTGCGGAGCTGCAGAGCCGCCTGGGTGCGAAAACGGGTCTTCTTTTCAACGGCCTTTTGGCCGATTCCACCTTTACCTCCACCGATACCCTGACGCGCGGCTACGGAACGCGGCGGAGCGAGTATGATTTCACCCTATCGCACGATATCAAACAGGAGCTTCCCCTTTCCTATTATCAGCATCAGCGGTTCGGCGCCGACGGAAACGAGGACCGTTTCGCCTTCAGCGCCGGCGCCCGTTTCAACGGGTATCCTTTTCTGGAAGTAACCGTTTCGCGGAATGTTTTCGAGCTGACAGGCAACGGCGGCGACTCGGCGCGCGCCATCGACAGCCTGTTTCACAAAAAAGATAAGGTGAAGATCCGTCTTTACGAGACCTCTTCGACGATGCTTGAAAAATTGACCCGTTTTTACAAGATAAGCTACGATGCGACGCACTCCGAATACCGGTCGAGGGACCGGGGAGCCGGCGAATGGACCCAGGGAAGACTCTCCAGCATGAGTTTTTCCCTGGCGCCGATTCAGCGCATCATGCTTTCGGGCGAGATGCTTTACCGCGGCGGCATGCATATCGACAACATGCCGTCGTCGGATGTCCGGCCGGCAATGACGTTACAGATGATCGACGCCCCGCCGGGGATCGATCTTTCGGTGATCCACAGCGCCAAATTCAGCAGGTTCGCCCCCCAACAGTACAGCACCGACACGCTGGACCGCTCGTTGAGCGTGGTGCTCAAACCGGGGCAGTGGTTTTCGTTCCTGGGGTGGTTTTCGCCGCGGGGGAAGGTCACCCAGAATGTCCGCTGCCGTTTCTCATCGATTCATGTGCCGTTCTGGGATATCGCTTCAGGCATTCACGACCGGCAGAGCGCCTCGCTCGCCCGCGAAATCGGCGTGAACATTTATCCCATCGAAGGGCTATTATATACAAATACCAATGAGTGGGCGAAAAGCGACGGCCTCACGTCCTTCAGAACGAACAACCGGTTCCAGTATATCTTCGACGCCCGCAATACGATCGATGCATACTGGAACTATTCGGAGTCGCCGGCTACCTCACGCCACGACGGCTCGCTGTCGTACGATAAGCTCTGGACGTCGTGGCTGCGCACCACGCCGCTGCTTAAGACCGACATTAAAAACGATGCGACCGGCAACACCATCAGCATCGGACCGAAACTGACGGTGAATTTCAATGTGCTCAATTTCAGGATGCTCCGGGCGCTGTCGAACTACCATGAGGTCGAAGTAAAATGGAATCGCCACAATTCGGTGACGGAACCCACGCCCGATGTGACGTATAATGTGGGCCTGCGCGTTAAAACCGCCCCCAATATCGAATTTCAGGTGAAGAATACAACGTTCAAATTTATTAAAGGCGAATTCAGTGATTTCGGCAATGAGATACTTCTATCGGCCTATTTCTGATAGAGCCTTTTTCACCATATCCGGGAATAATTATTTTAAACAGATAAGCTCACTTTTTCAACCAACAGAAAAAATGGAGGTGTACTATGTCCGTACTTTTTAACAGAGTTTCCGTAGTAGCGGTCGCATGTATGTTTTTGCTGATGTGCAAGCTTGCACCTTCTGATGGGGGGGGGGTGAAAACACTCGAGGATTTAAAGATCGAGAACAATGAAGTCTCCCAGTGGATGGAGAACAGTTTTGTAAAGTTCAACCAAACCGATATGTATGCCATAGTAAACGGTGGCGCCACTACATATATCAATAACGGCATGCTCGAAGGGTATGAACAGAAAATGAGCAAGTCGGGAACCGAGTATAATTTCTTTTGCTGGCTGCTGGACTTCGGTACCGCGGAGAAGGCGATACTCATGTACAATAAAATACTTGAAGAAAGGCAATCCGATAAGGAGGATGCCGGTGATTTTCCCGAAAGCGTCGCTTTTATCGACAAGTCACCACTTTATGGCCGCGACGGTTACGCCCATTTCGACAAGTATTTTATCTGGTACTCATTTGACGGGTACGGGACCAATTATAGTGAAGCCAAAGCGAACCTCATCGGATTTCTCGAGGTGACCAAAAGCAAGATCGATGGGTAGAACAGATTAAAAGCAGCTGATGCTGCAATTATACTGATACTGTTCATTTAAGGGATAATTCAGGCATTGGGCGGGCGCCCGATGCCTTTTTTTCGTTTAAAACGGGGGATGGTAATCTATAATCGCTTTTTTCTGCAGGAGTCGCTGACCACTGCCACGACCGTAACTGCCGCCAGAGTCAAGCCCGGTTAATGCCTTTGCAGCTTTCTCAGTATGGATGGCAGGAAGGGGTGCCCCATGGAATCAAACCTTTAAATTCATGAATTTATTAATTAATTTCGTTAAGATAAACGTTGTTGTCTTTTTAATTATCGCCTCACCCTATCACCCCGCCCTGCGGGCACCCCTCTTCCCCTCTCCGTTCTTCGGAGAGGGGAAGAGGGGCCGGGGGAGTTGGGGTGAGGCATACCGACGGAATGAGAAATACTATTCAACCGAAGTAGAATTAAATATAAGGGGAGGGGAAACGAATCTATTTCAAATGATAACGATATCGTTATTAGAAAGAAAAGATAGTTAAAGAAAGAATAATCAGAATTAAACCAATTTATTGATTATAATAACAAATAGAGTGGATATACATTTCAATAGTTTTAAAAATGACGATTTTCATTGAGAGGGGTTTTCATGAGGATTTCACGGCGATCATTTCTTAAAAGCTCCGCCGCAACCGCTGCGGTTTCTATGGTGAGTGGTCCGGTTACGAAGGTTATCGCCAAGGAAAAGGCCGATATGCAAATGCAGCCCGGACCCGGTAACAAGTGGCCGGGAAGGGTAGCTATCAATTTCAACGGGAGTGTTACCAGCGGCAGCACTGTTGATGAGACGGTCGCCAAGAAGATGGTCGACGACACCATCATGCTTCTCACCGGGGAAACGAGCGTGGGGGCTGCCTGGAAGGCGGTGTTTCCCGCATCGCTGACTGCCCAGTCGAAAATTGCCATTAAAACGAACATCCTTAATTCCGGAATTCCCTGTCCTCATGCATCAACGGTACAGGCGATTGCCGAAGGCCTTCTCCAGATGGATTTTAGCGGGTCAAAAATACCGGCGGCAAATATTACCGTTTATGATATGAACAACAGCAGCTCCCTAAGTTCGGCGGGGTACACGTCAAGCCGTTTCCCGGGGATGAATCTGGTCAAAGACAGCGCCAGCAAATTCGGCGACGGCGCCATGAACGACCGGGGGTATGCCAAGACGTTGAATGCAGCGAATTTCCTCATCAATGTTTTCAGCCCGCGGGGTCACAACACCGGTTCGACATTCACTATTGGTTTTAAAAGCCATTACGGCACCTATGAAAATGCATCGGGGCTCCATTCCAATGCGGCGCAAAACCACCGCGACATCAATTGCACCGGTCCTGTTTACAACAAGACGGTTTTAAGTATGTGCAGCGGCATCTTCGGGATGCGGGAGAGCCGCGGGCCTGTCGGCAGCGCCGACGACTATTCGAATTACGTCAAGACTGTTGATCCGGAAAGCACCGCGCAAAATCCTTCAACCATCATCATGAGCACCGATCCGGTGAGTTGTGATATGCAGAGCATCAAGATGATGCGGTTGCAGAAAAACCCCGCAGGCCCGTACGGCGTATCGGACATGCCGACCTATCTCCAGGCATCGGCGGGGATTTCCGGTGCGCTCTCCGGGACAACCTACAACATCGGTGTTATTGATGAGACGAAGATGGATGTGCGAAGAATGATCAACGGTCAGATCGTCAGTACCGTAGTATCAGGGAAAATCGTGGATTCCCCCCGTTCCGTTCGATTGAAACTGACGCACCTTAAAGGCCGTGGCATCGCTTTTATCGAATACACGGTTCCTCAGATATACATCGGCCGCGAAGCGTCGATTGAAATTTATTCCGTCAGGGGAGATCTTCTGTTCCGCACGAAACAGCGTATATGCGGCGCGGTCAATCATTACTCCTGGAAGGAGGCGGCATCCGCCGGACGCAGAGCGCCGAACGGCATCTATGTCGTGACGGTCACGTCGGGGAAACTCAGGCTTGCGGAACGGCTGCGCGTGGCCGGTTAGCCGCGGGGAGCCCTTGAGCCGGTTTTTAAACAATGGGAGCAAGGGAAAAGCAAGCAGCGGAAAGATGGTGAATGCAGGCGGCTCTACTGATACAATAAGTTTTGGATTAATACGGCAGGAGGGGCCATTGCCTGCGTTGATGTAAGCGCGGGATCGTGAGTGGCGTTATATTTAATTGATAATCCCCTATCGACACCACTTTACCAGGGAAATCGATGCCGTAGGTTAAAAAAGCGGTCTTTTAAGATAAACGCTGAAAATGAGGGGGAATTCATGGGAATTAATCGTCGAAAATTTGTCCAATCCGCACTGGCCGGCGCCGCAGGGCTTTCCGTAACCGGTCCGGGGGTAAAATCGCTGCTCGCTTCATCGCAGCAAGGCTTTGCCTGGACCGATAAAATGCCCGTCAATCCGGATATCGATAATATGCGCGTGGTGTGCATGCATGATCCCAAAATGTACGGTGACGGAAGTTCGTTCAGTGCACAAAACGCTGCGGCTGATGAGCCACGAGTGCGCGACAACATGGATAAGATGGCCGTTCATCTCACCGGCAAGCCGACCGCCGAGGCGGCATGGAAGACCATTTTCCGGTCGAGCAAACCGTGGGCGGACACGAAGGTCATGATAAAAGTGAATACCGTGGCAACGAATAACCAGGCACGTGTGGCTGTTGTTAAAAAGATTACCGATACTCTCGTCGGATACGGAGTGCAGCCTAAAAACATCGTCCTTTTCGACGGTCAGGGAGCTGCCTGGAAGGATTACCAGTCAGTTACCAGTTTGACGGATTCGACGAAAATCCTGGGTACTATAAGCAACAGCTACGACTCTATGGGAGGCAGAGCTTCGGTGAACATTCCCGGCATAACGGCCGGTTACGCTCCGAAGGACCTCGTGGACGGCGTGACCGATATTATCGTCAATATCGCGGTTAACAAAGGGCATGAAAGCCCTTTCAACGTTGGAAAAACGACATTGTGTCTGAAGAATCATTTCGGGACATTCCTTCTGAGCAACGGCATGGCAACGCATTTGCATTCAACGAACGGACTTATCAATAGCAACAAAATAAAGGAAATAGTCGGCGGAAATCCCGTGCGTCAGCAGCTCTGCATCATCGATACGTTATGGGCCATTAAAGCAAATGTAACCGGCACGGTCTCCCACAAACCCGACCGTCTCGTCATGGGCACCTTCGCCGGGGCGGTGGATTACTACTGCGCCAAAGAGATACGCGAAAAACTGATGGCGGTTACCAACCATGAGCAGAATGTCATTACCCAGTTTCTTACCGGTTTCGGCTATTCCGTGAATGACCCTGAATACGTTGAGGTTACTCCTGAAACCGTTTCGATAAGAAAGGCCGGCACGACCGTCGATGCCGCGACCTTTTCATTTACATTTTCCACCCCTTCCATACGGCAATCCACCCTGCGATTCGCACTGCCGGCGGGAAACCGCGAGCCGTTGCAGGTGTCCATTTTCGACATGCGCGGACGGCTGGTCCGCAAGATAGGCGGGCAACCGGGCGCCCGGTCGATGCAATGGGACGGCAGGGCGACAAACGGAAGCCCGGTACCGGCCGGTTCCTATGCGGTGCGTGTCGCCGCGGGCGGTTACCGCGATACGATGAACATGACGGTGGCGCGGTAGGCATTTTCTTACCATAAACGGCTGAAGCAGGCGGACCGCAGGGGTGATGTGAAGCCGCCCCGGGGGAAGAGGAAACATCTTGATATAAATTCCTTTTATCCGGCAATGCGGAAATATATTTTATTTATCACGGTCTTCCCGGACTGGGAAAGCGCATCGTATCATACCGCATATACTGAGGAATTCGTTGAGCCGGGCAACAGTGCGAAGTTGTCGATTCGTGACCGATATAATATAATTGAGAAATCCCGTTAAACATATCAAATGGCATTTTCCGAGAAAGGGTGCCTTTTTCTCCTCCTGTACTTTATAAATCTTTTGCCATGAAGAAAGGAGTCCCTTCATGAACAATGATGAATCGTCACGAAATATGCACTATTCCTCCAGTCGCAAACCGATCCCGCCTAAAAACCACGTGTACAGCCCCAGTACCAATTACAATTACAATGGAAATCAGAGCCAGCACGGCAACCATGGCAATTTCGGTAATCAGAATTTCAACAACCAGCACCCCCAGCGCCGCAAATCCAATCAGTTCAAGAGGGACGGTCACGGGCTAAACGAGCGGCTGGCAAAACAGAACGATGTCATTATCCGGCTGCTCAAGGAGATCAGGGACCGCCTGCCGGCGCCGGCAGTTGTTCCCGTTGAGAGTACGGAGCCGAATCAGGAACATGTGGAAGAGCCGCCGACTCCTTTACAGGAGATGCCCGTGGAAACCGTCGTTGAGCAGGATACCCCACCGACAATAACGACCCCTCAGGTCGCCGTGACGGCCGACGTTCCGGATGACGAACTGGACCGGCAGGTCAACGGGAATGTCTGACCGATGTTAAATCGGCTGAAATTACTGATTTTTATGGTTTTTTAAGCGTCACGGTGTCATAATTGACGTGGTTCCTCCATAAGGAGGCCGAAAGGGTTATGAACACCACATGCGCGCATGCAACAAACAATCGGCCGTACTATCGCTATTTGCACCTCTGATTGCCGGCACGGGAGCACTTCTCCTGACGGCATACGCATCGAGCTATGCGCTTACCCGGTGGAGTGCGGTCCGGCTTGTTCCCGACGCCGACCTGCTTGAAGGCGGGACCTTCGTCCTCGATGCGCAGGGATACTATTTCAGCGACATTATCGACGGCGCGACCGTCAGACCGGTGGGGCTCGTCGATTTCGGCATTATCGAATGGATCAATATCGAGGCCGGCTATACCGGCGGAGTGACGCTCGGCCTCAAAACCCGGATCCTCGGTGAGACGAAGCCCTGGATGCCCTCCCTGGCGCTGGGAGTGCGGAATATCTTTTCGCATCGTGAAGCCTGGCTCTTCGACCGGAGGCCGGACGAACTCGCCAATGAAGTGTATTGCGTACTGGGCAAGAGCGTCGAAACCGCCCGCCTTCGTTTCCATATCGGTATCCAGTCGATTCCCCGTAATCAACGGGAGCTGTTCAACCCTTTCGGCGTCATCGAAAAATATTTCGGTTCGGGCGTGTACGTGACGGCCGAGGTGCATCGCCGCGATCGGCTTGTGCATCCGTCGCTTTTTGCCGCGTGGCGGTTCTGGAAGCGGCGTATTGAGATCTCGACGGGGATCGTCGATATCGCCGGGATGTTCATGAGCGACGATGTCCCGCCGAACAGCCCTTTTTATGAATCAAGCGATTCCCGTTTTGTGCGGCCGGGGGTATGGTTCGGCGTGCGGTTCAGGGGAGGGATCAGGATAGGGAGAACCGACGGGTTGACCGGACTGGAAAGCAGCCTCTATGAACACTCCTCATCAATCGAGGCGTTGCGCGGCGAGGTTGACAGCCTCAAGCGGCTGCTGCGCGGCAGCTCAACGAGGCTCGAGAACCTGGACCGGTCGGTTGCACGTATTACCGACAGCTCGCTCACCGAAGAGGGCCGTCTCAGGACGCTTGCCGAGGAGCGGCTTGCCGTGCTGAGCAGCCTGTATGAGGCGGAGCCGTTCGAACCCGATGCGGTGAACACGGCGATGACGGAATTGATCGCCAACCGCGACCGCATGCTGCCTGCGCTTTACGAAATAATAAACGATCCGGTGAGGGAGCTCAGGCTGCGGACGCTGGCGGTCACCGCACTGGGCGAGATAGGAACACAGGCGGCGGCCGACGTGATCATCGAACTCCTCGGAGCATCGCCCGGCCCGGAGATAACCATCGAATGCCTCATTGCACTCGGAAAGATGAAGGAGACCCGTGCGGTATATCTGATGCAGCGGTTATCCAATGACCCGAACGACGATGTCGCGTTTACCGCCGCCGAGGTGCTGCAGAAACTCGAAAAGGAGACGGGCGTGGCCGTAACGCCGGTTCCGCCGGTAAAAATCGTTCCGACGTCAATCCCGGAAAAGAACATCGGCGGCGGGGAGACGTATGAACCCAAAAAGGAAGCGAAACCGGTTCCCCCGCCGAAGCAATCACCGCAAAAGATCGCCGCCCCGCTCCAAAGCGACAGCTCCCTGCGGAAGGCGGAAAAGCCCGAATTCATGGAAGCGACGGTGGCGCCTGATGTGGCGGCAAAGGAGGGGGGGGGACCCGCGCCGAAAACCCCCGTGAAAGCGGAGGAAAAGCAGCCGACTGTCAAGCAGCCGGTTCCCGCCGCGCCGGTGACGGCTTCGGAAGAAAAAAAGCGTGTTACGAGCACCCCTCCTGCTCCTGCTGAAAAAGCTTCGGGGAGTAAAACAACAACCGCACCCCCACAAGCGGAGCGGAAGCGGCAGGAGAAAAAGCCCGAAAAGCCGGCGAAAGCGGCAGAGAAGGCCGCGCCGGATCGGAAAACCGGCAAGGCCGAAGAGAAACAACCATCTTCCCGTAAACGGATCGATACGTCGAAAGAGACGTGGTAGGGGAGAGGGGGCTTCCCGGTCAGAAGAGGGAGACGATCCTCCTCCGTGAAACGCCCAACGCACCATCGTTCCCGGCAACGGACGTATTGTTGCGACAGATCCGACACCGTGCCGAGCGCCGTTCACGGCAGCGCGTGCCGGCAGTAGAAATCGTGCTTGAGGGCGATGCGATGGACGTAGTCCTGCGTCTCTCCGGGCAGCAGGGGATGGACTGATTTCCATTCGGTAAGAGAATCGGGGCGGGAAAACGACTTCAGCACCCGCCCCCGCCCGGCGTTGTAACTGGCGAGCGCGAAGGCGAGCCGCTCCTCGTAATGATCGACGTCTTTTTTCCAGAGCGAAACCATCTTCCGGTCGTAAAGGCAGCCGGTCGCGATATTGACTTCAGGTATATCGAGCCGCAGCGGATCGGCGCCGAGATGCTTCGCCGTTTTCGGCATGATCTGCATGAGTCCGAGCGCGCCGCAGCGGCTTTGCGCGGCGGAGTCGAAGCGGCTCTCCGCGTAAATCTGCGCGGCGATGAGCCGCCAGTCGAAACCGTACCGGCGTGACATCCTTTTTATCAGGGGATCGTAATATGAGATTTTTCCGGGAGGTCCGGGGGGAGGGAAGGAGCGGTCGTCGTCGAGCCACTTCTGCGGATTGAACCGTCGGTTACTGAGTGCGGATTGAAGGATGCGCCCCTTTTTACCCCTCTCTTTTTTCCGGAGCGGAGACGCTTGTGAGACGGCCGTTTCGATCGAGTTGGCGGAAGAGTCGGGCCTTTTTCTCATCGAATTTGATATGGCATTCCCCTCCGCCTCAAACTTCGGCTCGTGCGGCGGTTTGTTGCAGTACACCGTCAGCATCAGCAGCAATGCCGCTGCGATTGGAGGCAAACCGCTCATATCTGCCCGATGACATACGCCAGGCCGATAAAGAGCGCGGAGATCATGGCCGCATATCCCCAGTTGCGGTGTTCGGTGATCTCCCGGCGGATATCCACCTTGTCCATCCAGTCGAACGCACGCCAGGCGAGAAAACAGCCGGCAGCGTACATCACCGCCCGCAGAAGGGTATAAGCGAAGTTGAGTGCATAGGTAACGATAAGATCGCGATTCATCATTCGCTCCTTTTCTCCCATTATACCGTTCTTCACTGACCTCATTCAAGCGGCGAGAAACATTGTTTCCCGGTAATAAAACAATTATTTTATATCTCTTTTTCCGAGGCGGTTCATCGAATCCTCACAGGAAACAGTGTGCAGTGCAACTTCGGTAAAACCACGTCTTTCAACCGTCCGGCTGAATCAATCATTTTCTTACAACATCAGGAGGCTGTATGAATCTTACGTACCTGTACGGGGCGATCGGTGCTGGCGTGATCGCGCTGCTTTTTGCCTTTTGGAAAACAGTGTGGATCAATAAACAGGATCCCGGTACCGAAAAAATGAAGGAGATCGGTAAGGCGGTGCGTGAGGGTGCGATGGCCTTCCTGGGGCGCGAATACAAGGTCCTCGCCGTTTTCGTCATCTGTGTTGCCGCACTGCTCGCGTTTATCAATGTCGGCATGGTACGTTGGGTTGCCGCCGCATTCGTTTTCGGCGCCTTCTGCAGCGCCCTTTCCGGATTTTTCGGCATGCGGGTCGCGACCGCATCGAACATGCGCACCACCAATGCCGCCCGTAAGGGATTGCCCCAGGCGCTTGCCGTGGCTTTTGCCGGCGGTTCGGTGATGGGAATGTGCGTTGTCGGCCTGGGGCTGCTCGGGCTGGCGCTGTGTCTTGTCATTTTCACAAAATTCCTGCCGAACGCTTCGGACCCTGTTGTCGTGAAAAACACCGTGTTGCCGATCGTTACCGGTTTTTCGCTCGGCGCCAGCTCGATCGCTCTTTTTGCGCGCGTCGGCGGCGGAATCTATACAAAGGGCGCCGACGTGGGTGCGGATCTCGTCGGAAAGGTTGAAGCCGGAATTCCCGAAGATGACCCCCGCAATCCCGCCACGATCGCCGACAATGTCGGCGACAATGTGGGTGATGTGGCCGG
>JAFGNB010000150.1 GCA_016927235.1 Chitinispirillaceae bacterium | reverse complement strand
GACCTGTCCCGACGTGCGGATCGTGAGCAGGCAGGAGGCCGCCCGCCGCGAGCACGATTACCACACACCCGTCGAAGGCATTATGGTCGAAAACACGATACGGTGCAACTACAACTGCCGATCCTGCACCCGCGCACTTATCACGAAGATGCGCTCGAAGAAGAACCTCTCGCTCGATGAGGTGAAGAAACTGTCGCTCATGATCAGGGAATACGGCATCAAACGCCTGTACTATTTCAAACTCGGCGAGATCTTCCTGTCGCCGACCATCTATGAAGAAGTGAGCGTATTTCGCGGCGACAACCCGGACATCGAAATCAATGTCGAAACAAACGGATCGATGATCGACAACGACCGCAAGCGCGACGCCGCACTGCTCATGAACCGCGTGCGGGTTTCGATCGACGGCAACAATACGCGGGTCCTCCGACGGTATCAACGGGGCGGGAGTTTCGAGAAATCGTACCGGAATCTAAGGGATCTTGCTGCTTACCGCAATGCACGGGGCCTTTCCCTGCCCCTGATCGAGTGGAAATACGTTGTCTTCAACTGGAATGACCGGGAGCAGATGCTCGCCGACGCCATTGATTGCGCGCGAGAGGCAGGGGTCGACGGTATCTCATTCTGGCCCACCGTCAGTCCGTTTTATGGTTTCTCCTTGCGGTATTTTTTCAAGCTTTACTCAGACCGCATACGCAGCCACACTACCGACGGTTTCTTTGTCACGCTGCGGTAACGAAAAAGGTGATCCCTTCAGATCCTTTCCTCGATCGACCCATACCCTCCCCCCGTCACTCATCACTCCCACATTGCCCTGAAGATCGCCTGCTCGAACACGCCGCCGCTTCCGTGATGAAGCCCTTTTTCAGAGAAGGAGAGTCCGTGATCGGTGGTCAGTATCAAACGATGACCTTTTTCGCGGCATTGATCAATAAGCTGCGGAAGGTTACGCTGGAGGAGGAGAGTGAGTTTTTCGGCCATGGTCGAGAGATCGGCAAGGCCGTCATGCACCTGCCGGTCGAAAAAGGCGACCCGCATGATGCGTGCGCACGATGGCGTCGCCTCCGGCAACTGGTCCGACCAACCGTACTCTTCATTTCCTTCAATGGTCAGATAGGGAACGCTGCGCTGCGCCAGTTCGTCGACCGGATCGCGCTTCTGCGGAAAACCGAAGAGTTCGTTGAGTCCTCCGACGGTCGTGCTCGGGGAGGTCTGGCGAAGCCATGTCCGCTCGGCTGCGGCGAACAGACCGGGACAAATCGAATCAATTATCAACCAGATATCCGGAGGAATCGCGTCGATAATCAGGACGGTGACCGGCTGCCTGACGTCGACCTTCGCCACTGCCGGGAGAGCGGCCAGCCAGTCGGCGCCTCCATTGCAGAGGCGCATGAGCGCGGCAAGCGCGTCTTTCTTGACCTTCGCATCAGCCCACGGATCGTTGAAGACGGTGACGATATGGTGACGCTGCGTGAGCCGGCCGGGGAAATGAGAGGCGGCGAGCGTTCCGATTGCACGAAGTGTTGCAATTCGCCGTTCAACCGCCGGTACTTCGGTTTTATCAAGAAATAGGACCGGCCCGATCTCCGCCGGAACACTGAACCGGTTTGCACACACGCGCCGCGCCAGCAATCCCCAGGTGGCGGCAAGCGCTGTCCGGTGCGCCGGTTCGTTGCAGAGAAACCCAAGCAGCTCCTCCGACGATACGACCGCGAGCCGCTTCACCAGTTCCGAGGAGGGAAAACGACGTTCAAGCGCTTCGGCAAGCTTCGCCAGGTCACCGCCCTCCACTGTCCGGCTGTCAGCCGACGTTCCGAAAAGCTCCGGATGGAGGTGGGGCCAGAGAAGCGGATCGATCGTTCGCGGTTCATCGCTCTCCTGCGCGTCGTCGATCGAAAGAATCGTCTCGCCTTCGCGCTGTCCGATCCACTCTTCGACGATCTTCCGGATGCGCGCCGCGTTGAGCCGACGACCGGCAAGACTGCCCCGCAGCTTCTCGAAGCTGCGCTGCTCGATGCGGGCATGTCCCGAGAGCGCCCTGCCGACCGCCACGATCGTCGTTTCATCGAGCAGGTCGGCAAGCGCGGCAATGGAAATCGTCTCTTTTCCCTTGAGCAACGTATGCATGCCGTTCAGCCGTTTCGAGGTTCCGGGATCAATGTCCCTGATCGCGAAGGTGTGCGCGGCAAGGGCTTCAAGCACGTCGGCGCCGCCGAGAATCGCGAGATAACCGGTCAGCAACCGGTCGATGGCTGCCGAGGGATTCTCGATACGCCGCCGCCGCGGCTCTTCGCCGAATGTATAGCCGCACCCGCACACTGCAGAACGAAGAAGTTCTTCGGTCAGGTTGCGGTTGCACGGCCTCGGCGGCGGCGTATCGTACGATGAAAGGAACTGCTGCGTTCCGGGGGGCCGGTCGAGAGCGGGGATCTCGGCGAGGCGGCGCAGCAGCAGCAGGTTTCTTTCCCCCTGACGTGAGAGTGGAGAGGCGGTTTCAGGCGCATGAAAGAGCGCGTGCGCGGCGCCGTAACATTCGGCATAGGCCGCTTTGAACTGCTCGAAGGTGGCCTGCAGCCGCTCCCCCTCGTCGGGGATGAGCAGACTCGACGGATTATCCAGGATGTCGATGACCGCGTCACGTGCGGCCCCGACCCATGCGTCGGCCTTCGCAGCGGCGATTACCGACGGGTGGTTGCAGTAATGGTGCACGTAGACGATCTTATCCGCCTGCCGCGCAAGAAACCTGCCGGTCCGCCTGATGGTTGACACATCATCAACCGAAAGCCCGGACGAGCGCCATGCGGCGACGAAACGCTCGAGACCGTCGCGGGCGGCGTAAGAGGTTTTTATCTCGTCGACGACCTGTTTCAAACGTGCCGCAGCATCCCTCACGCCGTCGAAGTCGAAGCGGCCGAATGCGGTGTATCCCGACACCGAATGCAGTTGCGGGGCGAGCAAATCGAGCAGGGCGATTGCGGTCGATTTGAATTTTACCGCCCCGGCCCACGCCTCGCGCTGACGCCGCAGGTCGAAGGCGTCGCCCTGCCCCGAGGGCAGCAGAAACGGACAGCAGTTGACGATGGTCTCCCGGTCGGCCTGATTGATCAACTCTCCGGGCGCTATCGCTTCGACCTGGTCGACGGTCATTAATTTGATATATTCAAGCGGCAGGGCGCGTCCATGATTGATAAGCGAAATAAGTCCGCAATGCGCAAGCGACGCCAGAAGGAAGCAGGCCATATCGTGCGGCACCCCGTAGGGTCCGTTCTGCAGTTCCTGCATGATCTCGGCGCGAGGGCGCGGCTGCGAGGCGCTCAGATGGCCGAACAGATAAGAAAGAAACGCGTTTGTCGACGGCTGCGGCGCCACGAGATAATTGCCGCTTTTCACCTCGACGAGCCCCAGCGGCGCGGCCAGCGTTTCGATTGACTCCGTCAAGCTTCTCGCCCGCGCATCGCGCAGCGGGAGCGCTCCGGCAATCACGAACTCGTCGAAAAGCCGCTGATAGAGCCGCAGCGACGGCGGCAATCCGCGGGGGGCGATCTCCTTGAACCGGGGATAGCGCTCCTCGCACAGCCGTTCCGCCGCGATTTCGAGCAGTCGCTCGAACCGCATGACCTGCCTCACCGCCGGATCGACCACAAGCGACGCATCGTCGAACGAACCCTGATACACCCGCTGCAGGAGCGCGCCGCCCACAGCAGCCTCGCTTTTACGCAGCCGCTCTTTTACAAGAGGTATAAGCGGGATGTCGGCAGGATTTCCCGGTCGCAGCTCGCCCAGGACGGTTTTACAGGCGAAGTACTCTTTAAGGAGGGTGTCGTCGCCCTCCGGAAGCCCCACCCTCCAGACCGCCGTATGGCGGCAGTGCATCACGTGTTTTCCGATCGCGATCACCATGCCGAAATCGGCATTCCCGGCAGCGTACAGCGCCTCGAGCCGTGCGGCAAGCTGTTCCTCCTGTCCGGGGGCGGCCACCGCCACCGCGGCGGTACGGCTGCTCTGCAGCCAGGTGATCGAGCGCCGGGAAATCTCCTGCCAGAGCGCCGGGCCGGGCCACGCATACGATTCGGGAAGTTCCCCGAGCGGGTCGATGAACAGACGGGAATCATCCGGCATGATCTCCCCCGCGACCCGGTCGATGCGGGCCTGGAGCACCTTGCCCTGATCGTCGCTGGTCGTCATCTCATATACGGCTTCGGGCGTACTTCCCGAGGGCGCGGGCTTCTTCACCAGAAAGCGGCTTGCCGCAACCACCGGATCGAGCAGCACCTCCGCAACGTACTGCGCATTCGCGTCGGGCGATTCGAACGAGAGCATGCAGGCGACCAGTTCGGCGAGCATCCGTGCCGAGGGCGGCTTCGCCGTGGGGTGGATGGCGTGCAGTGCAATGATCCTCACCAGCCGCTTCGCCAGCGTGCGGTCGGACGGGTCGTTAAGGGCCGTTTCTATACAATTGTCAAGGTGCGGTACGATCCGCGACGGATAAACGTAAAAGGATGAAAATTCGGCGATGCGCGGGGCGAAGTGGTCGTAAATCGCATCGGGAGCGAGCAGTTCGGTGCACGGCCGGTCGAG